>NZ_JAXEGN010000001.1:0-2723 GCF_034103065.1 Bullifex sp.
CTTTCTTAATTCGAAGAAGGCAAGTCTTTTTTATCTCTTTTTATTGATTAATGTAATCAAAGGCAGCAGCAAGACGCAAATCATGCCCAAGATCAAATTGTGCTTTATCAAACTCAACTGGGATATCAGGGATACATCCTACTCCCTCATGAGAAACACCATTAGCATCTAATATTTGAGCAAAAGGAGTGTAAACAGTTGTAATGTACTTACCTACACTAAATTGTCCAGCATTCGCTACTAAAGAATCATAGGCAAGAGTTCCTTGTCCTCCTAAGGTCTTTCCTCCAATCTGTTTTCCTTTTTCTAATGCTTTAACCATATTTGTTGTTACTTCACCATTTGATACAGTCATAATATTGGTAATAACAGCAACTGGCTTACTAGCTAAGGAAGAATACTGATTGTGATATAAAGAAGGTTCAGGATAAATATAAACAGGAGATGGCAATGAATATTCTTGTCTTCCAATACCTATCTTATTAATTTGATATCCAAATTTAAAAGGAGATGAAAATAAATCTCCAAATAAAAGCTGTCTATCGATGTTAGCTCCACCACCATTTCCTCTTAAATCAATAATTAATCCTGTAGCACTCTCATCCATCTTTAAATCATGGAAATCACCTAAGTACAGAGAAATCTCATCTTCACTTGAACTAATAAATTCTACTAATTTAAAACCAGATAATAAGAAATAAACAGTATTACCTTCATAATTATTATTTACACTGCTAACATTATTTTTAGTAATTCCAGCAAGAGAATATAAATTTATAGAAGCAGAGTGCTTTTTCTTATAAGTAATAGGATTTGTATTTACAGCTTCTAAATATTCTTGATAAGAAGTTCCAAGACAAAGAGTCCAAGTTTCAAAAATACTATTTATAAAATCAGTATTTTTGCTATCAAGATTTAAATCAGGAAGAGGATAATATGGTCCTGCAGTTCCATTTGCGAAATATGCTTCAAAACTCTCTAGAGGATTAACACTCTTTACTTGATTATTCTCAATATAAGAACCATTTGGATATTTATTTGAGTAAAGAACAGCTTGTCCATTATATTCAATTCTGCTTTGAATTTTAGGATTTACTATTTTCCCATTTGCTTCTATAAACTTTATGTTAGGATAATTGCTAGGGTCAGGGGTAGAAACAACAAGCGGTAGTTTAAAGGTATTATTAAGAATAGTTTGAGCCTTTTCATTAAGTAAATCTTCAGGGTAATAGCTTGAGAAATCTCCTCCTTCATACATTAATTTGATAATCTCATCTGATGATAAATTAGGATTATTCTCTTTAATTATTTTATATTTTGATGGAGAGAAAATATACTTTCCATTTGCTTTACTTGAATCTACTATTTCAAAATAATAATGGTTATCAGAAAGGTCTTTTGTTATATCACTTAGAAGTAATATACCATCTTTCATTTGATTTGTATTTATTTTCCCTAAGGCTTGGAACTTAGGTAGATATTCATAATAAATATCATCCCACTCACCATTTTTATCATCTAAGTTCCAAAAGACATAGCTATCACTTAAGCCAGACCAATATCCCTTAAACAGTTCTTCCCAAGTTGAAACTCCTGAGCTATTTAAATAATCATTTGGATTCTTAGGAGATGGCATATCACAGGAAGCTAATAATAAAATTAAAATAGTTAATAAAAATAATTTAAGCTTTTTCATTTTTCTTCTCCAAATCCCCAAAGCATACCAACTTCTGCAGCAATAGTATCATTAATTAAAGGAGAATAATTTATAGCTTGCTTTCTTCTCATATCTGTTAATCCTAGCGAGTATGAACCTCTTAAAAAGAGAATTACAGGATCAAGTTCTAATTCAAAGCCAAGTCTAAAAAGTAAACCTGCTTCAAATCGATTATCAGCTTGAGTAAATTTATATGTTCCAGAGTAGTAGTTCATTAAGCCTTCAGTTCCAGCCCAGTTACTAGAGGATCCATATGAAGCACCACTTTTTTGTGATGCAACCCAGTAACCGATATAACCACCAGCTGAAGCAGTAAATGAGTAAATATCATTTGATAAAGTAAAATCTAGTGTTAAAGGAAGCTCTATATAATGGTTAGTTAAATTTTGAAACTCAAAAGGAGTAGCTATTGTATAACTTGGGTAATAGTGCTCAATTCTATAATTCTTTTGAATATAGGTTATTCCACTTGATAGGCCAAAATAATCGGTTATTTGATAACCAAAAGGGATTCCTACATCAAAGCCATGAGAACCTTTATATGAAATATCTGTTCTATATCCAGTATCGGTTCTAATAACATCATAGGTATAACCTCCAGTAAGGCCCACATAAAACTTATTTGCATCTCTAGCAGAGACTCCCAAAATTAAAATACCAATTAAAATAATTAATAATGATAATTTCTTCATCATTTCACTTCCACTACTTCTTTGATAATAAAGGAAATAGGAAGGAAAAACAAAAGGAATTAAAAGAAAAGTTTAAAAATAAAATCCTGAAGGTGTGCTGGCAGTATTGTTAATAGCTTCATCTTTAAGCTGTTTTTTACATTGTAATAATACTTTGGATGCTTACTATGTAAGGCTTTCATATATACACGAGCTAAGATATTTGGGTCCTTAGCATTTTTTAGTTCACCTGTCATTAAGAACTTAATTCTAGTTAAGAACCTCTTATAGTACTTCGTACTTGCTAAGAGAGTATCAAAGGCAGAGTTAATGCC
>NZ_JAXEGN010000002.1:0-4542 GCF_034103065.1 Bullifex sp.
TTTCTCAACTGCAATAAACAATGGGGATCTTAATAGCGCAATGAAACGCTACAGTGAACTTGAAACAAGAGTTGCAAAAGAAAAGAGTAATGCAACCTCCTCAATTGAAAAAGCAATCAAGAAGAACAATAGCGAACTATACTATTCTTCCTTAGCAGATTTAAAACGCCTTAATTCATATACAATTTCTAAAGAAGAAAGTGATGCTTTCTTAGCAACTGCATTAGCAAACAACGACAGTACTGCACTATCATGGCTATACGATAATAGTCCATATTATCGCCCTACTCTTACTTTCTCAGTTTCATCAAATTCAAAAGGTAGAGTTAGTAGATATACATCATCTATTTCTACAGCTCCAGGAAGTGAAATTACACTACCAACTGGAGATGATTTAAATGTTAGTACAATTATTAACGGTCAACTTCAAGGCTGGTCAATTGATAAAGAAGAAGTAACATATAAGCCTGGAGAGAAGATAGTAATGCCTGCAACAGACCAAACTCTATATGCAGTTTTCGCATCCGGCGTTACATTTAAAGATAGTGAAACTGGAATTGATGAATTTATTTTGGCAAATCAAGGTGATGAAATAGAAATTACAGAGCCATCAAAAGATGGAATGATATTTGAAGGCTGGTATGATAGCGCTTCAGGACTTTACATTGCACCTGGAGTAGAAAGTTGGAGTGTAAAAGGTAATGGAGCTTCCTTCGAAGCCCTTTGGAAGGCACTTTCTATTTCTACACTATCAACAGGTTCTTACAGTGTAAATGCACTTCCAACACAAACTCAGATTCCACTTACAATATCAATAGAAAATAACGGAAGTGAAAATCTTGAAGGTCTAAAATTTGAGGTGACAACATCTGATGATTCAATTACCTTAATTGATAACACTGCATATAGCAGAATACTTCGTAGTGGTTCGAAAGTTAACTTTACAGGAATAAAACTTGTAGCTCCAAATAGTGCTTCAGGAAAAACAATCGATTTAGATGTTAAAGTTACAGACAATGAGGGTACAATCTTTAGTACGACATTCAATGTAAAATTTAAGTAAACAATTCTTCCGAGGAAGTATAACTCCTCGGATTTTTTTTATTTTAGGAATATGATTTTTGTTATCATACCTACTTTTTTTTTGATACACTAAGCATTAAAGGAGCGAAAACATAATGAAGATAGGTATTTTAACAGCAGGTGGTGACTGTCCAGGATTAAATGCAGTAATCAGAGGCTTTGCAAAATATGTTTATAATCAGATTCCAAATGCTGAAATTATAGGTATTCAAGATGGATATAGAGGATTAATTTCTGGTGAATTTAGTAAACTTAAAGAATCTGATTTCTCAGGTATTTTAAATATTGGTGGAACTATTCTTGGAACAAGTCGTCAGCCTTTTAAGCAAATGAAGGTTGAAGATCAAAATGGTGAATCAAGATTAGACCAAATGGTCAAAAACTATAAGAAAAATAAGCTCGACCTTCTTGTAACACTTGGTGGAGCTGGAACACACAAAACTGCATCCCTACTTTCTGACGCAGGATGTAATGTTATTGGACTACCAAAAACAATTGATAACGATATTTGGGGAACAGATGTAACATTTGGTTTCCATACAGCTCTTGAAATTGATACCGAGTGTATCGATAGAATTCACACAACCGCTGCAAGCCATGGTAGAACAATGTTAATTGAAATTATGGGTAACAAGGTTGGTTGGCTTACTCTTTACGCTGGTATTGCTGGGGGTGCTGATATCATCTTAATCCCTGAAATTCCATATGACCCAGACGAAGTTTGTAACATGGTTACAAAGCGTTATGAAAGTGGAAAGGCTTTCACAATTATTGCAATTGCTGAAGGTGCAATGAGCAAGAAAGAAGCTGCAATGAAAAAAGCTGAACGTCTTGAATATAGAAATGGAGAGGCAACAGCAACAAATAGACTTGCTAGATACATCCAAGAAAATGCAGGGGTAGAAACTAGAACAGTAATACCGGGACACATTCAGCGAGGTGGTAATCCATCACCTTATGACCGCTTACTTAGTACAGAGCTTGGTTCTTTTGCAGGAAAATTAGTTCAAGAAGGTAACTTTGGTAAAACAGTTGCAATCATTAACAACCAAATTACATATAACCGTTTAAGTGATGTTGCAGGTAAGACTAAGTATGTCGATGAAGATAACCAAATGATTAAGATCGGACGATCTATCGGAATATCATTTGGAGATGGCAAAAAATTTAAAGGAATTTAATTATGGGAGGATATGCCGAGTAACATCGGCATAATTTTTAATAGTGAAAAAAGTTGCATTAATTGACTACTCATCTTCTTCTGTATCTTTATTAATAGCAAAGACAGAAGGAAGCGTTATGGAAAGTTTATTTCATACTCGTACTCCACTATCTTTTGCAAGTACAATTTATCAAGATAGAGAGCTTACTGAAATTGAAATTCTAGAAGTTTTGGATATCACAGATAGCTTTATCGAAAATGCAAAATCTAAAGGTGTTAATACTCTTTATGCAATAGCATCTGCAAGTCTATCAAGCATTAAGGAATTTGATAGTGTCCTAAAAATGATTAGCGAAAAAACAAATCTTACAATCTACAAGCTTGATATTGCCACAGAAGCAGAAGCAAGAATCTTTGCAAATGAACGCTATTCAATACTACCAAATACCGTTCTAGTTGACTTTGGTTCAAACACAATGAAGCTCTATAGCTTTTCTGACTACATCTCTACAGTACCAATTGGTCCAATTACAATATACGAAGATTTTGTAAGTGAAGTAATACCAACTCAACAGGAAGCAAAAAGTATTAAAAATGCGATAAGAGCAACTCTTGATGAAGCAGATCTTCCAGAAGAAGGTTTTTTTGATAATGCAGTTTTAGCGGGAGTTTATGCTTGGGTTATCTACCAGCTTTATTCAGAATATTATAAACTAGAGTACAACCACGGTGAAATGATAATCCAATATAAAAAGCTTAGAAAGCTCTGCAAGTATTTAATAAAATCAGAAGAGCGCTCTATGCTTATACTTAAAAATGCTCCAGAGCTTATGAAACAAGCTGTTCCAGCAGTAATTTTGGCTAAGGAGCTTTTAAGAAGATTCAAGATTAACAACATCGTAATTTCGGATCTGGGCGTTAAGGAAGGAATACTAAAAAGTATTGTCCAGGGTAAAAGAGAACAAAAAGGACTTACATTAGAGGAAAAGTAATATGGGTGAAGAGTACAAAAAGTGCATTAATGGCATATTTATAAACAGGGAATACTCTTGGCTTCAATTTAATAAACGTGTTCTTGATCAAGCAATGGATTTAACTAATCCATTACTTGAAAGATGTAAATTTTTATCAATATTTATCTCTAATCTTGATGAATTTATTCAAGTTCGTCTTGGTTCTCTAACAAACCAAGCAAAAGATTCTCCTCAAGAGAGAGATAGTAAAACTAATATGAGTGCAAAGGAGCAAATTGCAGCAATTAATGAACTCCTTCCATCTCTTTATAAAGCAAGTTTTGAAACTTTCCACTTTTTAAAAGGGGAGCTATATAGCAAGGGGGTAAACTTAGTCAAAGCTAGTAACTTAAATGAAAAGCAAATTGCCTCAGCAGAAGAAATATTTCAACAATCAATTCTACCTAGAGTCTCTCCTGTAGTATTAGATGCAAAGCATCCAATGTTTAAGCTTGAGAACTTAAAAACCTATTTAATCGTAAGATTAGAAAGAAAAGGTCGAAGTATGTTTGCAATTGCTAAAATGCATTCACTTACTCCTCGCCTCTTTAAACTCTCAGGTGGTAAAAAGGTTCATTTAATTACTAGTGAAGATTTATTATTAAACTTTGCTGATAAAGTTTTTCCTGGCTTTACAATAAAGGAAAAAGCATTAGTCAGAGTTACTCGTAATGCAGACTTTGAGGCATTTTCAAAGGATGCAGATGATGAGTTTGACTATGACTTTTCACGTTTTATTCAAACTAAAGTTGAAGGAAGGACTAGAGGAGATGTAATAAGACTGGAAACTAATGCTTTATTATCTAATGAGTTATCATCATTTTTAAAACAACATCTAACTGCAAAGAAGTGTTCTTCTTACATTGTTCCTGACCACTTCGATTATAAGTTTCTATTCTCTCTAGCTGATTATTTCTCATATGAAAATTTATCAGAGCTAAGATTTAATGCACATCGTCCTGTTACTCCACAAGTTTTATCCAAAACTAGTGATTTAATTAGTGAGGTAAAGAGAAAGGATATCTTCCTTGCATATCCATATCAAAGTATGGATGTTCTAATTAAACTATTAAACCAAGCAGCAGAGGATGATAGAGTTTCATCAATTAAGATAACTATCTATCGCCTAGCAAGAAATTCCAAAATAATATCTGCTCTCCTAAGAGCAAGAGAAAATGGAAAAGAGGTTGTAGCAGTAATGGAGCTTTGTGCAAGATTTGATGAGGAGAATAACTTAGATAACGCTGAAGTTCTTCAAGATGCAGGATGTACAGTATTCTATGG
>NZ_JAXEGN010000003.1:0-9220 GCF_034103065.1 Bullifex sp.
TAATGGAATTAACTACATAGTTGGTGATAAGGATGAAAAAGAAATAGTTCATTCACTTCCCTTTAACCCTCTTGAGGATAGTTCTCTTCTTGAAGAGCTAAAGCAAGATGAAGATGATGGAGTTCAGTTTTCTCATACTACTGTTGAACATTTAAATGCTCTATTAAGTGCAGGATTTATACTTACTGATATTTATGAAGATACTAATGGAGAAGGAAGATTACACGAGTTAAATATTCCAACTTTTACAGCTATTAGGGTAATAAAAAGGTAGTTTATTATTAGGGGAAATTAGTAGAAAAATTTCCCCTATTATAAAAGAGTCCCCAATCATGAGGACTCTTCTTTTACTTACATTCTGTTATAAAGATCCATATAAATCTTTGAAGAGTTAGTCCAAGACCAATCTTCCTTCATACCACGCTTTTGCATGTTTTCCCACTCTTTTCTATTATTTGTGTAGAGATTATATGCAGCGTTAATTCTATCAAGAAGCTCACCAGAGAAGTAGTTTCTAAATGAGAATCCTGTACCGGTACCATCAAACTCATTATATGGTTTAACTGTATCCTTAAGACCACCAACCTCGTGAACAATTGGAATAGTACCATAGCGAAGAGAAATAAGCTGTGTTAAACCACATGGTTCAAATGCAGATGGAACAAGGAGTGCATCACAACCAGCATAAATCTTATGTGCAAGTGCATCTGAATAGCAAATCTTAGCTCTTACTTTGTTATAGTACTTACCTTCATAGTACTTAAACATATCTTCATAGTTTCTAGCACCGGTACCAAGTACTACTAAGTTAATATTCATATTACAGAGGCGGTCCATAATATTATCAATTAAATCTAAACCCTTTTGATCTGTAAGACGTGATACTAAGCCAAGAGTAAATACATTTTCATCTTCTTTTAATCCAAGCTCTCTCTGTAAAGCCAGCTTGTTAGCAGCTCTACCCTTCTTAAGAGTCTTTGTATTGTAGTTAGCTTCAATCTTTTTATCTTTTGAAGGATCCCAAATATCATAGTCGATACCGTTGATAATACCCCAAAGTCTTTCTCTTCTCCAAGCAAGGATGTCATCAAGACCATCACCAAATGCTGGAGTTTGAATTTCTTGTGCATATGTATTACTTACTGTTGTAATGTAGTCACAATAGGTTAAGGCACCTCTCATCATTGAACAGTTCCAACTATTTTGAGGAATTGATGTATCTTGGAAAGGACTTACTAAACGACCTGGTACAAAGCATTCATCTGGAAGCTTGGATACCCATTTAATGTGACCAACATCCCAAGTACCTTGGAAGCGAAGATTATGAATTGTCATAATTGTTCTAATTCCTCTGAAGAACGGGTCTCCTTGGAATACTGTATTAAGATATACAGGAACTAATGCTGATTGCCAGTCATGACAGTGAATGATATCAGGTCTAAAGCCAATTAATGGAAGAGCTGAAAGACAAGCCTTTGAGAAATATGCAAATCTTTCAAGGTCCTGATAAAGATCATAATAAGGAACCATACCACCAAAATACTGCTCGTTATCAATAAAGTAATATGTTATTCCATCTAACTCTAACTGATGTACACCTACATATACTCTGTTATCCATTTGGAAGTAATAGATACACTTTGCAGTTTCTCTATATTTTGGATCAATAGCACGGTAATTTGGAAGCATTACACGAACATCATAATCTTTTTTATCAAAGTTCTTTGGTAAAGCTCCAACTACATCTGCTAAACCACCTGTTTTAACAAATGGAACACATTCTGAGGCTACGTATAATATTTTTTTCATATTTTCTTTCCCTTTTCCTTATAGTTTTTATTAAACCATGACTATAACCAAAATAAAAGGCAAAAATATTGAAAATAAAGTCTTAAATGCATATTCTCACCACATGCATAAGTTAAAAGATATATATAGAAAAGATTCATCATACAAAGCATTTTTGCTTTCCCTGCTATGTGTAGGTGTCTCCTATGGACTATATAAAGGCATTTTAGATAATTACCTTGCGCAAGTAGTTCATATGGGAGAATTCGATAGAGGTGTAACAGAGTTTTTTAGAGAACTTCCAGGCTTTTTGCTAGTATTTATTTTAGCCTTTCTTTTTGAGGTATCTGTTGAAAATACCTATAAGCTCGGTGCCCTCATTATGTTAATAGGACTAGGACTAATAGCTATATTACCACCTTCAAAGGTATTAGTGGTATTAGCAATTTGTGTCTACTCAACAGGAGAACATATACAGCTAGGAATGAAAAATACCCTCTCCCTTAATTATGCAAATAAAGGCTACGGTGGAATGTCGATGGGAATACAAAATGCAATATCAAACTTTGGTAATATTGGAGGATATATTATAGTTGCAATAATATTTACTCTACTTTCAAGCCTTACTGCATTTAAAACTATTTTTATTACATCACTAATTATTCTCCTGCTTAGCTGTATTATTAACCAAGCACTAAAAGGTGACGGTAGTGCAAGAAAGAATACTAGTCGTTTCTACTTTAGAAAGAAATTTGGGAAGTATTACATGCTTGAAGTATTCTATGGAGCAAGAAAGCAGATATTCTTCACATTTGGACCTTATGTATTAATTCTCTTTTATAAAGCTGATGCATCAGTAATCAGTATGCTATTTGCAATAAGTGCTATTTGCTGCTTCTTTTTATCCCCAGTTGTCGGAAAGATAATAGATAAAATTGGATATAAAATTGTCATGATTGCAGACACATTAATATTAATAGTTGTTTGCTTCTTCTATGGTTTTGCACACCACTTCTTCCCTATGAATGTAGCTTTTATTATTTGCTGTATTAACTACATTTTAGACTCTGTAATATCACTTGCGGCAATGGCAAGTAATGTATATGTCCAAGACATCTCAGATAGCGAAGAAGAGGTAAGAGCTACCATAACAACAGGTATTTCTGTTAACCATTTAATATCTATCCTAATTGCATTATTTGGTGGTTGGATTTGGCAAGTAACAGGTATTGAAACCTTATTTACGCTATCTGCTATCTTAGGTTTAATTAATAGTATTTACGCAGCAACAATAAAACCTAGAGCAAAATAACTAGTAGTGGAATTATTACAATACTAATCATTATTGATAGACTATTTACCGTTCCTGCTAAAGCAGTATCACCATTTAATGAAAGTGTGAAGGAAGGAGAGGCTGATGAAATTGGAGAAAATAATACAATTACAGCAGCCTTTCTTATTTCATATGAAAATGGAAGTGTTTTATATAACACTATGCCTAAGAGAATTGCTACAGCATATCGAATTACTAATACATTAAAGGTCTTTCTTAATGCTTTTTTATCAAAGTGTGGCTCAAGTAATAGACCAATCATAAACATTGCAATTGGTCCATTTGCACCACTAACAATATTTGTAAATGTATATATTTCGTTTGGAACACTTACCTTTAGTAGTGCAAGTGTAATAAATACAACATATGAAACAAAGGATGGGACTTTTAATAAAGGTTTTAGCATTAAAAGTATATTCTTTTTACTCTTCTTTTCTTCAACCATTGATTTGGCAATTGCATAATCTAAACCGACACATTGAATTGCATTACCTGAATCAAAGAGGCAAACTGCTAGAGCTCCTTGTGGGCCCATCATGCTTGAGGCAAAAGGCAGTGTAAAGCAACCAATATTATACGCAGGTAGACAAAGGGTATAATAGATTTTATCTTCTCTTGTTCCATTTTTTGAAAATAAAAAGCTTATTAACAGAAAAAGTAAGTTTACACCAAGTCCAATTAAAATAAAGATTAGCATCTTGCCTGAAAAGGAAGCTGATGAAAAGCTATTAATAATTGCACATGGGAGGGTAATATTCATCATCACACGAGAAAGCGCATAGCCATCTTCTTTTTTAAAGACCCCTACTATCTTTAATAGATATGCTAATACAACCATTAATAAAAATGATATTGCTCTTACTACTATACTCTGCATGAAAAAAATAATGTTTACTCAATGTTAATTTGTCAATTACTTTAATATCTTAATGAGATGATGCTTTATCTTATTTTATGATAATATAACAACGTGGATATTTGGACGCTATTAAAAACAACAGACAGACCAATTGTATTTTATGGAACCGGTAATGGTGCTGACATGATGGCAAAAATCCTTTCTAGCTATAATAAAAGTGTATCAGGGATATTTGCATCACCCAACTTTATAAGAAATAGGACATTTCTTGGCCTTCCAGTTTTATCATTTGAAGAATGTTTAGAGAAGTTTGGTAGCCAAATGATTGTCTTAATGGTATTTGGAACAAGTGATATTAATGTCATTAACTATGCTAGAGAAATATCAACAAAGTGCGATTTCTATGTCCCAGATTTACTAACAGATGAAAATGGTGAACCATTTACCCCTTCCTATCTAGATAAACATTTAAAGGAAATAGAAAGTGCTTATGAAAGGCTTGTTGATGAAAGAAGTAAAGAAATCTTTAAAGCAAGCATTAAGCATAGATTATTTGCCAAACTTGATAGTCTAACTTCATCTTGGTCAAACGATGAAGATAATTGGAAGGAACTTGGAATAAATGATAATGAAGTATTCTTTGATGCAGGTGCTTATAATGGAGATACAGTAAAAAGGTTTTGCTCAATTACTAATAACTATGAGCATATTTATGGCGTTGAGCCTGATCCAAGATCCTTTAAAAAGTTAGCTCTTTCTTGTGAAAACTTAGATAAAGTTACATTAATTAATGCTGCACTTTCAAATGTTGATGGAGAAACTTCCTTTACTTTTTCAAAAGGTAGAGGAAACAAAAAAGGTGGGAAAGATATAATTAGCCAACGCTCAATTGATTCTATTTTAAATGGTAGCAGAGCTTCAATTATTAAATATGATATCGAAGGTGAAGAGGAAAAAGGTTTATTAGGGGCATCTAATACTATTAAAAACTATAAGCCTAAACTTATTTTATCTTCTTACCATAAAATCGATGATTTATGGCATCTTCCTTCTGTCTTAGACTCTATTAATAGTAACTATACTTATATGCTTCGAAAGAGTATCTGCATTCCTTTTTGGGATCTTTACTATCTGTGTAAATAGTAGAAATTCACATACTTGTTAAAAGCAGAAATAAAGCTACAATAGGGATTATGGATAGAAATCAAATGATGGCTAAGGCTCCTGTAAAAAGCCTTATCTTTAGACTTGCAATCCCAACAATTACAGCCCAGCTAATTAATGCACTATATAACATTGTTGATAGAATATATTTAGGTCATATTCCCGGTTCAGGAGGAATGGTATTAACTGGCGTTGGAATAACCTTTCCAATTATCATGGTTATTACTGCTTTTGCAAACCTTATTGGAGCTGGTGGTGCTCCACTTGCTGCAATACAACTTGGAAGTAAGAATAAAGACAAGGCAGAAGATATTTTAAACCAAGGCTTTACCTGCCTTATTTTACTTTCTGTTGTATTAACAACTATCTTTTTACTTATTAAAAAGCCTCTTCTTTTTGCTTTTGGAGCATCAGAGGTAACATATAAATATGCTGATGAATACATTTCAACGTATTTGTTTGGTACTATTTTTGTTCAAGTATGCTTAGGTATGAATACTTTTATTACAGCACAAGGGTATTCCACCTTTGCCATGGTAACTACAATAATAGGCGCAGTACTAAATATTTTATTAGATCCACTATTTATATTTGTTTTTAACCTTGGCGCTAGAGGTGCTGCACTAGCAACTATTATTTCTCAATTTGTATCAGCACTTTGGGTTATGAAGTTCTTGTTAGGAAAGAAAACTATTTTAAAGTTAAATCATAGAAAGTTTAAAATTACAAAAACAGTTATGCTCCCTGTTTTAGCATTAGGAGTGTCCCCATTTATTATGGGTGCAACAGAGGCAGCAATTAATATTGTATTTAATTCAACACTTCAAAGAACTGGTGGAGACGCAGCTGTTGGAACTATGACTATTATTACTTCAATAATGTCCTTTTGTTGGATGCCTCTTCAAGGTTTTGGCCAAGGTGCTCAACCAGTAATTAGTTTTAACTTTGGGGCTAGAAATAAAAATAGAGTTTCGGAGGCTATTAAGCTAATTGTAATTGTTTGTCTTATCTACTCCTTTACCTGCTCTATTCTCTTAGAATCATTTCCTGCCTTCTTCTTATCACTTTTTACTAATGATAAAGCTTTAATTACATATGCTGTTCCATATACTAGGATATTCTTTATTGGTCTTGGTATATTTGGCGCCCAAATGGCATGTCAACAAATATTTATGGGATTAGGAGAAGCAAAGCTTTCATTAATATTAGCACTTCTAAGAAAGATTATCCTATTAATCCCATTAGTATTTATTTTTTCATCATTCTGGGGTGTAAATGGTGTATTTATTGCAGAACCTGTAAGTGATATTACTTCAGCTCTAACTGCTATTATTTTGCTTACTTTGAATATTAGAAAGATTATTGAAAGGGGACCAAATACTTAAATTATTGCAAATAATGGCTATTTCAAAGGTTTTTTAGCTATCACCTTTGATTTCAACTTGCAATAATTAATAAAGTAAATTTACAATATTTTTATGCAAGAGAAATATCCGCTCTCAAGGAAAATGAAGAAAATCATCGCGCTCGCAAATATGTTTACAGAGCGTGATGTTGATAAACTCACTCCAGAGCTAATAAATAATTTAAATAAAAAAACTATACCTTCATCACGACTAGTAAGAAGGTTATTTAATAAACCTGCTCCTCATATATCAAAAACAACATATGTAATTCCTGTTACAGAAGGAGCTATTACAGGACACTTTTTTTCAAGTTCAGATGACTTAGCAAGAACAAGTCTAAAGCCTCTTATCATCTATATGCACGGTGGTGGATGGGTGCTTGGAAACATGGATTTATATGGCATATACTGTGCACATATTGCATCAGTAACTAATGCAAGTGTCTTACTACTTGATTATCGCCTTGCACCTCAATATAAGTTTCCAACAGCTATTGAGGATTGTTATGATGCTTATCTATGGGCACTCCAAGGTATTAAATATTGGAAAGTTGATCCTGATAGTATCTACTTTATGGGGGACAGTGCAGGCGGAGCTCTAGCTGCCGGTTTATCTATTCTAGCTAGAGATAGAAAAGTACAGTTACCTATTGGCCAAATATTAATATATCCTGTTACCGATGGAAGGCTTAGAACAGAGAGTTTCCAAAACTATGCTGATAGCCCTACTCTTACAGATAGGATGATGAAGTTTTATATCAGCTGTTACCAAAGAGAACCTAAAGATATATTGTCCCCTCTATTTTCTCCTCTACTTGCAACTGATTTGTCTAGACTTCCTAATACTCTTATTATTGGAGCTGAATTTGATCCTCTAAAAGATGATGGCAAGCTATTTGCTAATGCTTTAAATGAAGCTGGTTCTGAGGCAAACTACATTGAAATAGAGGGTACTGTGCATGGCTTTATAAACTACCCTAAAGCTGTAGGCGCAGAGGAAACTGATTGTATGATAAGACAATTTACTTCTGGTCGTCCTGTATCTAAAATACAACCTCTTACTGAAGCAGAATTAAAGAGAGAGGGAAAAATTAAGATGCAAGAGGCTACTCAGAAATATCATTCAAAGGCAACAAAAGATGAAGAATAAAATATTAATTATATTGTTAACACTATTTTGTTCTTTTTCTATTTTTGCAACAGATTATTCCTTTGTTGAAAATCCAACATCTCTTCCAGATAAGGTCTATACAGATATTGCATTAAACTATAATCCAAATAGTATTGGGACTTCTTTATTTGTAGGTTTTAATCCCTTTGCAATTGGATTTGAAGGAAAAGTAAATAGTAAAAAAGAAAGCGATAATACATATACAGTTTTACCTTCCTTAACTCTATCCTTTGTATATGAATATGACTATGAGATAAATACAGATTTTGATTTATCATTTGGAATTAGCTCGGCATATACTCAAAACTACATAAAAAGAGGGTTAACTGAAAGTCAGGTTAGTAATAAAAAGAATGCTGGTTTAAAGTTCTTTAAAACTCATTTTATGGAAAATGGAAATTATTTAAATATTAATAGTGCAGCAAGCATAATTTATAAAGACTCTCTTGCTTTAACTTTAATCTTAAATGATTTTAGTAAGTTAACTCCTATGCTTTCTTACACCCTTAATAGTTCATATATTAATTTATTAGCTCGATTATCTTTCGATAATTTAAAGAGTTTTGGATGTGGTGCAGAAATAACGCTCTTTGATACCTTAAGTTTGTTCGTCGATTATTCAAATGTATCATTAACTTATGGTGCTGAGCTTTACTATTTATTTATGCGTTTAAAGGCAACAATTAATAATGAAAATAATTATTTAGTTCAAGTTGCCTTTACTTACCGTTAATTTATTTAGTTTTCATTTTTTAGCTTGCAGGGATTTTTCCTTGCAAGTTTTTTTAAGCTTTTAAAGGTAATAAAAAACCCCTCTGCGGAGAAAAGGAGGTAAACCGCTATGAGGGGAACAAAAGGAGGTAAATTTTTTTCTAAGGGATTTTGTTTTTCCCTTATTGATGGCTTAAAGATAATCCTTTCATAAAAAATAATCAATATACTTTTTGAAAAAATGTATACAAATTTTTTATTTTTTTTGTAAAATATATTTTACAATTTATAATTCTTTATTATATATGATTTTAATTAAACAATTAAATTTGTATACAAATTTTTTATTTCTATTATGTTAACCCTTTAACATACATATTATACTAGAAATCCAAAATATGTTTACAAAACAAGAAAAATATATAAGCCACATGACTTTTGGTATCATGTGGCCTTTCCTTTTTAATTCCATTCACCTGACCAGAACATTACATCCTGTGATGATAATCGTTTTTCTATAGCTCCTCGCTTTTTCTTAAATTTCTCCCAATCTTTGTTTTCACTCCAAAGACTTTCTGCAAGTGCTACTAAACGCGGGAATAGTAAGGCTTCATTATCACGACCGAAATCAACTCGTTCAGTCCAAAGATTACCTTGACCACCAAGGACTAAACTTGCAGACTCTTTCATTTCAGCTTTTACGACTTCAAAATCATAGCTCATCTTTATTGTAGCTTTTCCCCAATATTGCCCATGCTCATCATCATTAGTATTATCATAGCGATAATC
>NZ_JAXEGN010000004.1:0-7103 GCF_034103065.1 Bullifex sp.
TCCAAGGTAGTTGCACCTATTGCATGTAGTTCACCCCTTGCGAGAGCTGGTTTAATTAAGTTAGAAGCATCGGTTGATCCTTCACTTGCACCAGCACCAACTATTGTATGAAGTTCATCGATAAAGAGAATAACCTCTCCATTGCTCTTAGTTACCTCGTTGATAACACCCTTCAAACGTTCCTCAAATTCACCTCTGAATTTAGCACCCGCGACAAGAGAACCAACATCCAAAGAAAGAATCCTCTTACTCCTTAATGATTCAGGAACATCACCTTTCGTAATTCTTTGAGCAAGACCTTCTACAATAGCTGTCTTACCAACACCTGGTTCACCTATTAAAACTGGATTATTTTTAGTCTTTCTACAAAGAACTTGCATTACCCTTCTTATCTCTTCATCTCTTCCGATAACAGGGTCAAGCTTGTCCTCTCTAGCAGCTTTAGTTAAATCCTTACAGTATTTTTCAAGCACTTGGTAACTAGCTTCTGGATCTTGGTTAGTAATTCTTACATTACCTCTAATATCCTTTAACGCCTTTAGAATCTCTTCCTTCTTAAGTCCTAGCTCTCTTAATGCATTTCCTTCAACGCTTGAAGAGTCAACTAGAGCGAGTAAAAAATGTTCTGCACTAGTATATTCATCCTTGAAAGAGGATGCTATCTTTTCAGCTTGATTTAAGTCCTGATAACAGCTTTGGGAAAGACTTCTTTGTACGTTACCATAAGCTTTTGGAAGCTTAGAAAGTACATTTCTCATTGAAGAATCAACACTCTGAACACTAACTCCTAGCTTCTCTAAAAGAGGTCTAATAACCCCTTCTTTTTGATCAAGAAGTGCAATAAGAATATGAGCTGATGTAAGTTCGCTGTGACTTTCTTCTCCAGCAAATTGATTAGCCCGCTCAATTGCTTCCTGCATTTTAATTGTAAATTTATTTAAATCCATATTACTCTCCATTATTTGGAGAACGCTTCACACGCTCTTAATGTAATAAAAGAGGAAATAATCGACAAGAAAATTATTCTGAAATTTTAAAGCAGTTTTTTCCTTCTCGTTTAGCTTTATAAAGCTCTTCATCTGCCTTTTCATAGATTATATCAAACTCTGTTGCATCTCTTTGAGTACAAACTACTCCCATAGAAACAGTAGGTTTAACAACTCCATTAGCTAAGCCAGAGACAATGTTTTGCTTAAGCTCCTCTAATTTTTTATTAATATCATCTAGTGAATCATTATTATCTATTTTAATGAGACAACAGAACTCATCACCACCCATCCTGCCTGAAAGAGAGCCAGCTGGAAGATGTTCTTTTAAGATTAGAGCAAGGGTTTGTAATGCTTTATCACCTCTTGGGTGACCATAGGTATCATTTAACCTTTTAAAGTTATCTATATCAATCATAAGTAAAAGGTATCTAGAGTCCGAAAGTGAAAGAAGATGCTCTGCATGGCGTTTAAAAGCAGAACGGTTTAAAGCACCTGTTAGAGGATCTTTTTGATTTGATTCCTCTAAGCGATGAAGGCTCATCATTACCCTATTTCTCGCAAGACCTACTTGGAGCTGTACAGAAACAGAGTCTGTGATATCAGATACAATAACCGTTGTATGACCATTTTCAATAACACCTGTACAATATACATATCTACCAGTACCATCAAAACGCTTTATTCTATGTTCAATGTATACAATACCTTTTATACTTTCTTGGTTAACAAGGTTCCAATAAGCTTCCCTATCTTCCTCAAAAATTAAATCATTTTGAGTTAACTTTAACCTCTCAACATCATATTGAGAGTATCCAGTCATATGTTCAAATTGTTTATCGACGTTCAAAATAATATTATCTTGACCAATTTCATATCTTGAGAATAGAACAGGAGTTACAAGATTTGTTAATTCATGATTATCAAATAACTGTTCTTCGCTTTCAGTTTTTACACTAATATCTTTATTTCCAGTAATTAACGATAAGAAGCAGTCAACAATATATGGATCGAATTGAGTACCTGCATGAGTTTTAAGCTCATTCAAAGCCTTTTCTTGACTCATAGCCTTTCTATATGGTCTATCAGATACCATAGCATCGTAAGAGTCTACAACAGAAATAACTCGTGAAAGCAAAGGAATATCTTCATATTTCAATCCATCAGGATAACCACTACCATCCCAGTTTTCATGGTGGTGTAAAATAGCTGGTGCTATGATATTAAGCTCTGGAGTTGCCTTAGCAATTCTATAGCCTTTAACGGCATGTGTACGCATTATTTCTCTTTCGCTATCAGTTAGCTTAGCAGGCTTTATTAAAATATCACGAGGAACACCTACCTTACCAATATCGTGAAAAAGACATAGTAATGAAAGCTGGTCTCTTTCATAATCTGTTAATCCAAGAATGTAGGATAGTTTTTCTCCAAGTTCTCTTGTTCTTCTAACATGAAGCTCTGTCTCTGTATCACACTCTAAAAGCATTTGGTGTAGCGAATCGATAACAGATGAGTGGTCAGAATCACTATCAAGAAGCTTTCTAGTTTTTAAAATTGATAATATTTTATTAATCGCTTTGGAAACATCACAAACTTTATCTGCTTGAGTTAAAGCAAAGTTAAAAGAAAGGTGGAATGGGAAGCTATTATCAGAGATTAACTCTTCATTTGCTTTAATTAATAGTGCCTTCATCTGCTCTTGGTTGACCATTCTTGAGATACAGCATAAAACAGCATCTTGCAAACGAACAAAGATAGCATCTCTTGGCATAATTTCTCTTAATAGCTGAGCATGTTTATGAAGCGCCTTATCCCCACCTTCTCTACCAACAGTGTTATTTAATAGTGTTAATCTATTTAAGTCACTTACAGCGATACAGATATTTCCATCACTTAGTAGCTCATTTATATGGTGATAGAAATATGCTTGAGTATGATAGTTTGTTACAAGATCAACACCTAATGTATTTTCAGTAAAGATAAAGAAACGTCCTATAATATCTCTACTCTTTTTATCAGTGAGTACCTTAAAGTCACAAATATATGAAAAATCAGAGACCTTGCTATTTGTCCAATATAAACGCTTATCTTGATTTAAATCTGATAAATTATCACCAAAATCACAGCACTCTAAAAAAGAATTTAGAGTTTCACAATTATCAATCCGTAATAAACTCTTTGCATTTTTATTTGAAAATACTAACTTGTTATCATCACTAAATAAAAATACAGGCTGAAGAATTTCTTCAAAAACACTAGTTTGAAGTCTTCCTAATAGATATTTATCTCGAGCTTCAAATGAATTCCAATATACTAAATATCCCAAAATACTATAAAAGGCTACTGAAATATCGATTATTAGAATATCCTTCATCAAGAGGTATGCAGCATTTAATAAAACAACAGCTAAAATACTGCCCATCATTCGTTCATAAAAGACTTTATATAATTTAGGCTGTTGAGACGATTCATATAAAAGCGCTATAAAGCTTAATGCTATTGATATATAGCAAATAGATAAATGGACCTTGTATAGTGGATAAGATGAGAAATCCCAAGCAACTAAAGGTGATGTAACTTCATAAAATGATACCTCAATGCCGGTAAAAGGATTACTCATTAATAAAAGAACATCTATTGCTATCGCATAATATAATAATGTCCTTATCACTCTAAAAATCTTATTTCTATTTGCTCTCTTTGCTTGTGCAAAGAAATAGTTCATCAACAACATTATCATGATATCTATAGCAGAAAAATATATGCTATAAACCCAAGTTGCAGCTCTTAAGTCCTCTACTATAATAGTAGAAAGATAGAGTATGTTAACTAAAACTGTTGATAATAGAGCATATCTAAAAGTCTTTGCTTCAAAGCTTTTATTTTTTAGGGAGATTTTAAATAATAAAATGGTGCTTAGCGACATAAATACATATATTGCTATACAAATTAGCCGTAGCATCTCTAGTCTCTCCCTTTTTATTTAAAATAAATCATAAACTTAAAGTAGCGAATAATACAACAATATTTTATTTGTTAATTTTAATAATAAAAGCTTGTATTCTTGGGTTTTCCTGTTTTGTAAAAAATGTTTCAGGATCTTGATCTGCAAGAATAGATCCCGCTTCCATAAAAAATAACCTACAATTTTAGTAGGTTTTATTTTATACGGAAGAAATCAAGATAAGTTGAAATGAATACTTTTGAGTCAGAAGCGGAGAAATTCCCAAGGAATGCAATCTGGAAACAAAAAGCTTCAAGTAGAGTAAATAAATGTCTTGAAACCATCTCAATATCACAATTATTGCTAATTTCACCCTTTTTTATACCATTATTTAATAATCTCTTAAAAAGGATAGTAAGTTTCGCTGTTCTTCTCATAATGATATCAGAAAAGTCTACATGCTCTCTCTTACTTTGAAGCATAACGTCCATCAATGACTGTAACTCACCTTCTGACTCTACTGCTTGGTCTACGATATCACAGCAAATCCAAGTTAATCTATCAAGACTATTACCATAGGAAAGATCCCAAGCCATTTGACTATACTTTGTAAACATCTTTCCTGTAATAAGCTTTACAGCATAGTAATATATTTCTTTCTTATCCTTAAAATACTGATATAAAGTAGGACGCGATAGACCACATTCCTCTGCTATACTTGATAAATTACTATCTCTATATCCATCTCTAGCAAAGATTTCTAATGCTTTTTTTAAGATAATTACTTTTCTTTCTTCGTGGTCAATCTTTTTTGGCATAAAGTCATTATACCTTGAAAATGTCAAAAATGACAAGTAAATCTAATAATGTCAAATTAGTCATATCTTTCCAATATTGTCAAAATAATGCTTTAGATTTCATAAAATAAAGATAAATTGCTAATATCAACGCTAAAATATCAGCTACAGGCTAAGCCCAAATTGCGCTAGCTTAATTCAAGAATATAGTAGGTAATACATTTTGTAATACTTCTTTTTAAGGGAGCATTTTGCTCCTGCCTTAGTTGTTTTACCTATTTTTATTCTTTTTTTAGGACCATAGTATAATAAATCTATTATCTATTTCTTTTTTTAATCTTGAAGCAATACCAACAACTGTTTATCGTGTAGCTTTAAAATGACTTTCCTTGCCATCTGATTATCTTTTAAAATACCTTTATTGTTAAGTCTTTTGGACGTAACTCAAAATTAGGGCACTGTTATAGAGTGTCATTAAACCATTATCTAATTGGTTTTACAAATGAAAGTATACTACTGCATCAATCAATAGCATGATATTAATTGGGATAAATAATTAGGAGTCAAAAAGACTCCCAATTTGTGAATTAATATCTTAATGAATCAGAAATAGTAGCAACCATTACAGCTTTAATAGTATGCATTCTATTTTCAGCCTCATCAAATACAACACTGTTTTTGCTTCTGAATACTTCATCTGTTACTTCCATCTCATCAAGGCCAAACTTCTCTTTAACCATCTGAGCTGTTGTTGTATTTAAGTCATGGAATGAAGGTAAGCAGTGCTCGAAAATACAATCAGGATTACCGGTCATCTCCATTACCTTTTTATTTACTTGGTAAGGCTTTAAAAGAGCAATACGCTCTGCCATCTTATCTTCTTCACCCATTGAGCACCAAATATCAGTGTAAATGATATCAGCATCTTTTACAGCTTCCTCGATATTAGAAGTAATTGTAATTTTACTTCCGCTTTCTTTTGCAAAAGCTGTACATTCATTAACTAAACTTTGAGCAGGGTATAAGCTTTCAGGAGTTGCAATTGCGAAATCCATTCCAATCTTTGTTGCACCAATAAAGAGTGCATTTGCAACGTTATTTCTACCATCACCAACATATGCCATTTTCATTTGATCGAGAGGCTTGTTGATGTGCTCCTTTGCAGTTAAGAAATCTGCTAAAACCTGAGTTGGATGATCATCATCAGTAAGACCATTCCATACAGGTACCCCTGAATACTTTGCTAGATCTTCAACAACAGAGTGAGCAAAACCTCTATACTCAATACCATCATAAAGACGACCAAGTACATTTGCTGTATCCTCTAACGATTCCTTTTTACCCATCTGAGAGTTTGTTAAGTATGTTACTCCAGCACCTTCATCATAAGCGGCTACTTCAAATGAACAACGGGTACGAGTACTAGTTTTGTCAAAAAGTAATACGATGTTTTTGCCAGATAATAAATGTCCCATTACACCTGGATCACATGGCTTTACATACTTCTTCTTTTTTAACTCTTGTGCTAATGAGATCAAATACATGATCTCTTCCTTTGAATAATCTTTTAATGTAAGAAAACTGCGGCCCTTTAATTTCATATGTTTCACCTCTTGAAAAAGAAATATATACATTTAGCAATAAATCGTCAATATATTGCATAAATATACATATAATTTTCTATAAAATTTCAAACTTATTAAAGCTAAATAATTAAGTATTATCTTAAAATAAGTATTTATTTTATAACTAGTTAAATTAATACTTAAAGATAGAAATTACTAAATTTAAATTCACTAATTTTAATAATAATACATAATTATTAATTATTCATTTAGCTGAAGCACATCACTATTTTTATCTTCCTCAGGGAGCTCTATGCTTGAAAGTTTAAGGGAAATCTTTTGAGTTCTTGAAGAAACATCACTTAGCTTTGAGGAAGCACTATCGATACTCTTTAATGCTTTATCAACGCTATCAGCGAAGTAACCAAATTGCTTCTTCATTCCTGCAAATAACTTCCAAACTTCATGACTTCTTTTTTCTACAGCGAGGGTTCGAAAGCCCATTTGAAGACTATTAATGAGCGCTGCCAAAGTAGTTGGTCCAGCAACCGTTACACGATATTGTGTTTGAAGAGTATCGGTAAAACCTGGGATTGATAATATTTCTGCATATAAGCTTTCTGTTGGTAAAAATAGAATAGCAAAGTCAGTAGTTTTTGGAGGATTAATGTACTTTGATGAAATATCCTTCGCCTCTGATAGCACTCGATTTTTCATCTGTATTTGATAAGCCTTCATCAATTCAACATCACCATTTTCACTTGCTTTAATGTAATTTTCATAGTCTTCTCTTGGAAATTTTGAATCAATT
>NZ_JAXEGN010000005.1:0-3114 GCF_034103065.1 Bullifex sp.
CTTTTGAATTTGATGAAACTGAGAAAGTAAGAGTAGGGCGATAATATGGACTATTATCGTATAGCCATGATAGTGCAGTACTGTCGTTGTTTGCTAATTCAGTTGCTAAGAAAGCATCACTTTATTATTTAGAAATTTTAAATGAAATAAGGCGTTTTTAATATGCTAAAGAAGAATAGTATAGTTCGCAATTGTTCTTATTTATTGCTTTTTCAATTGAGGATGTTGCATTACTTTTTTCTTTTGCAACTCTTGTTTCAAGTTCTGAGTAGCGCTTCATCGCGCTATTAAGATCCCCATTGTTTATTGCAGTTGAGAAATCACCATAAAGTTTCTCTGCGCTTGAAGCTGCAAAAACAAATGATATGCAAAGTGCAGAAACAATTAAAAATGATATTATTTTTTTCATACTTTTTATCTCCTTACACGTTCCAACTTATGTATAAAAAGATAAAGTATCAAATGAAGATTGTGTGAAAAGCCATACATATGTATGACTTTTACATAAAATACAAATTAGCTTAACTTAATTGACAAATTAGCCAAAGGTTGTAATTTCAATTGATGTAATCTTACCGATTGTTTCAAGCTGTTTCATTACATCATTAATATTATCTTTCTTAGAGAAGATAATTGTTGCAGATACATCTTGACCACCATCTCGAAGGACAAGACGCATATTCCTTACATCTAATTTCTTTTCCTTAAATACACTGTTTACTTGGCCTATTGTAAAGTTTGAATTATCAATTCTAAGTACAATTGAACCTGTGGTTTGAGTTGAAAATTTAAATCTCTTATTGTGCAAAATTAGTTGTACTAATAGTACTAGTACAGTAAAAGTGACACCTGCAAAGTACATTCCTGCTCCAATTGCAAGGCCAAGACCTACAGTTGCCCATAGTCCTGCTGCAGTTGTAACGCCAATAGTATTTTCCTTTCTTACGAAAATAACTCCGGCACCTAAGAAACCTATTGCTGATACAACAGATGCAGCAACACGAGATGCATCAACTCTAATTCCTTCATTTACTAAGGCAACATCAAAAAATCCATATTTACTGATTATCATCATTAAGGCTGCAGACATGGATACAAGAATGTGTGTTCTAATTCCTGCATTCTTTAATCTTTTTTCTCTTTCATATCCGATAACCCCACCACAAATTGCGGCAATGATTACTCTAAGTATATATTCCATTTCTTGAGCATTAATTATGTATCTAAGCATAGTAATATTGTCTCTTAATATCGATGTAAAATAAATGATAAACTTTTAATGTTTTTTGATTACTTTTCAGCCTTTGCAAAAAGGATGGGAAAGTGTTTAATAGTAATTGGAGTTTTAATTATGAAGAAAAGTATTATAACTGTCGTAGGAAAGGATTGTGTTGGTATTATTGCAAAGATTTGTACCTACCTCGCTGATAATGATGTAAATATCCTCGATATTAGTCAGACAATTGTAGATGGATATTTTAATATGATGATGATTGCCGATACAAATGGTTCTAAGAAGGAATTTTTAACACTCTCAAGTGAATTAGAAGAACTTGGTGAAAAGATTGGCTGTATAGTTAAACTACAGAGAGAAGATATTTTCAATAGAATGCAGAGGATTTAATTGTGATTAACATCAATGAAGTAATTGAAACTAATGCGATGATTGAGAAAGAAAATCTTGATGTGAGAACTATCACATTGGGTATTTCTCTCCTCGATTGCATAAGTGATGATTTAAATACCCTTTGCAATAATATTTATAATAAGATAACCACTGTTGCTAAGGATTTAGTTAAAACTGGTAAGGAAATTGAGAGAGAATATGCAATTCCTATCGTCAATAAAAGAATTAGTGTAACTCCTATCGCATTAATTGGTGCTTCTGCTTGTAAGAGTATTGATGACTATGTAACTATTGCTAAAACTCTTGATAGAGCAGCTAAGGAGGTCGGTGTAAATTTCCTGGGTGGTTTCTCTGCTCTTCCAGCTAAGGGAATGACCAAAAGTGAGGAGTTATTAATTAAATCTATTCCTCAAGCTTTAAAGGAAACAGAACATATTTGTTCATCTGTAAATCTAGGTTCTACTAAGACTGGTATTAATATGGATGCAGTTGCTCTTATGGGTAAAATTATTAAAGAGTGTGCATACCTTACTCGTGATAACGACTCAATTGGTTGTGCCAAGTTAGTAGTATTTTGCAATGCACCTGATGATAACCCATTTATGGCTGGTGCCTTCCATGGGGTTACAGAGACAGATAATGTTGTTAACGTTGGTGTTAGTGGTCCAGGTGTAATTAAGTATGCTCTTGAAGAGGTAAAAAATAGTGATTTCGAAACTCTTTGCGAGAAGATTAAAAAGACTGCATTTAAGATTACTAGACTTGGACAGCTTGTTGCTCAGGAAGCAAGTAAAAGATTAAATATTCCATTTGGAATTGTAGATTTATCACTTGCTCCAACTCCTGCAATTGGAGACTCTATTGCTGAAATTCTTGAAGCAATGGGCCTTGAAAAGGTTGGTGCACCAGGTACTACTGCAGCTTTAGCTCTGTTAAATGATAGTGTTAAGAAGGGTGGTATTATGGCATCAAGCTATGTAGGAGGCCTATCGGGTGCATTTATTCCTGTTAGTGAAGACCAAGGTATGATAAATGCAGTTAAAGCGGGCTCTTTAACACTTGAAAAGCTAGAGGCTATGACTTGTGTATGTTCTGTTGGCCTTGATATGATTGCAATTCCTGGTGATACAAGTGAATCAACTATTAGTGGAATTATTGCTGATGAAATGGCAATTGGTATGATAAACCAAAAGACTACTGCTGTTAGAATTATTCCTGTATATGGAAAAAAGGTTGGGGATGAAGCAGTTTTTGGTGGACTTTTAGGCTTTGCACCAATAATGAAGGTTAATAGTTTTTCTTGCGAAGACTTTATTAAACGAGGTGGAAGAATACCTGCTCCAGTACATAGTTTTAAAAATTAGTTGCAATTTGTTGCTCGCAAGTGATTTGCGAGCTTTTTTTCTATTTTTTATCTTTATTAGCTATTAAACATAACATAGTAAATAGTATAGAATGTGGCACCGGGAGAAAATAATGAAAAAAAT
>NZ_JAXEGN010000006.1:0-14983 GCF_034103065.1 Bullifex sp.
CTAGCATTTTCTAATGATCTAACTGTTGAATCATTATCTGTATCATAGCTAACTTTGAGCCAGAAACCTTGTTGATCACCACCAGAGATAACAGAACCTGTACCTGATTCTGTAACACCAGAACCGGCATTAACAGTTGAATTAAGTGTGATTGTTTCTGCAAATACTACACATGTAACTAAAACTAAAAGTGCTAAAACTGAAATTAATTTTTTCATAAATTATACCCATTCCCCCTTTATGGTCCTTATCTTATGACATTTGATATTTGGCTGTCAACAATAAAATATTAAAAAATCTTATAAATTATGGGTATTTTCTCAAGTTTTTAGCAATAAGTTATGACATAAGAATTAACTTCTACCACTCCAAACACTAAATGGATTAATCTTAAGTCTTATGAGAATATATAAAAATCCAAAAACAAGACCAAAGAGATGTGTTAAGTGAGCAGTACTACTTGCTGAAAAACCACTAAATAGAGAGATAAAGAAATAAATAGCCACTAGAAGTGGTGCTTTGACAGGTATTATTCCGAAAACAAGAATTACTGCATAAGGGTATAAAACTGCAAAAAGTATTAATAAACCATATATAGCACCTGATGCACCTACTAAAATTACATTTGTTCCTGTTAAATAATACATACAGTAACTTGCAATTCCAGAAAGCGTTCCAACCAATAGGTAATATAATAGGAACTCTCTTGACCCCACTCTATGTTCAACTGCTCTTCCAAATATATATAAAGAGAGCATGTTAAATATTAGATGGGTAATATTTGCATGGGTAAACATGTAGGTAAAAAACTGCCAATAATAATGTTTGTAATATACAAGAGAAGGAACCATTCCAAGGTAAATTTTTAGTCTTGGAAATAAAAAGTATGTTAAAGCAAATACAACAAAGTTGATAACAATAAGTATTGTTGTCACGTTTGAATCGGTATATTTAAATTTCCTATTTAATATTGTGTTTCTCATAGATTCTAAGGATATGAAAATATCGCACATCGTCAATCGGATAATTTTTCACACTGTGAAAAAAAGTAACAGTATAAATTGTGCAAAATTATCACTTTTTATCGCAATTAAGACTATTTTCCGACTTGGCACGCTTTTTGCATACTATTTTACAGAGCAAACAGTTTTTTCAAACCTCCTTTTTAGTGTGATTAATAAGTGTCTAGAGTTTCTAGACACTTATTTTTTGTATTTACATATTCAAACAATAAGTTGGCACGTATTATGCAACATTATTGGTATAGAGCAACAGTTTTTCAGATCTCCTTGTAGTTTTGAAAGCAAAGTGCTAGACGGTTCCTCTCCCCACCCCCACAATCCGTCTAGCACTTTTTTTTGTTTTGATATAGGCTTTTTAATATGGCAACAAGTAGAAGAGATAAAGCAGATTCATACACCCAAAGAGCACATAGAGAAGGATATCCTGCTAGAAGTGTTTACAAACTAGAAGAGATTAACCAAACACACCATCTAATTAAACCTGGTGATAGTGTTCTTGATGTAGGAGCTGCTCCTGGTTCATGGACGCTTTATACACATAGGCAGTTAATTAAAGGTAAAGGAAAAATTGTTGCAGTAGATTTAAATCCATTAAGACTAGATCCTGTTCCATCAACTGTTACAGCATTTGTAGGTGATGCTTTTTCAAAGGAAATTAGAGCAAAGCTTGTCGAAAATGGCCCATATGATTGCATTATCTCTGATGCAGCTCCAATGACAACAGGAAATAGAACTGTTGATACCACCCGTTCTGAATGGCTTGCTGAGCAAGTAGTATTTTTGGCTCAGGAACAGCTTAAAGAACATGGAAATCTTGTAATAAAGATATTCCAAGGTGGTGGACAAGAGGCTGTATTAAAAAATATGAGAACTATTTTTGCAAAAGCAAAGGCCTTCAAACCGAAGGCCTGTAGAGATGATAGCTTTGAAATCTACCTTATTGGACTGGATAAAAAAGCTCAAGCTTGAGTTGTTAAATTTACATCTAGCTTATTATAAGGAATTTCAATACCTGCTTTTGCAAATGCATCATAGATATCCTTTTGGAACTTCCAGTTTACATTCCAGTAATCAGCTGGATTAACCCAAGGACGTACGATAAATGTAACTTCAGAATCAGCAAGTGCAGATACCTCAATTACTGGAGCTGGGTCCTGTAATACTTCAGGATAGCTATCAATTACACTCTTAATAACAGCTTTTGCTTTCTCTAGGTCTGTACCATATGCAACGCCAGTGGTCATATCAAGTCTTCTTCTATCTAATGAAGAGTAGTTTGTAATTACTTGAGACCACACAAGTTTATTACTCATTGTAATTTTTTTATTATCTGGTGTTCTAAGAGTAACAGACATAATATCCATTGCTTTTACTGTTCCACTTGTTGAGCCGATATCAACATAATCACCAAGGCCAAATGGCTGATTTATAGCAAGCATCATTCCACTAAAGATTGAACTAATTGATTCTTGAAGCGCAAAGCCTAAAACAACACCTGTAACACCAAGACCAGCAATAACTGGTGTTAAATCAATTCCCCAGAACTCAAGTACAACTAAGAGGGCAAACATCCATACTATTACTTGAATCAGTTTAATTAAGAAGCCAAGCATTAATGGTGTAAACTTTACATATTTCTTCTCAGCTTTCTTTAATATCTTCTTTACAAGTCTGATAATTAGCTTTGCAAGAATAATAACAATTACAGAGCAAAGAAGTTTAATTCCAAAAACCTCTAGCCAATTTAGAGCAGAAAAGAAGAATGCTTCTCCTTCTGCTAACAAATTACTATTTTCCATATATTCTCCACACACAAAAGCAGAGAGGATTGCTCCTCTCTGTTATTTAATTTTGCAATACTATTACTTTGCTAATAAAGCTGCAACATTCTTTGTGTAAGCAGCAGGATCTTTTGGCATAATACCTTCAGCAAGATATGCACCATCAAGAAGTACATTAGCAAGCATCTTTGCATCTTCATCACTTAATGACTCAGCCTTTTTAACGAGATCACTATTTGTATTAATCTCAAAAATTGGCTTAACTTCAGGCATATCATCCATATTACCCATCTGCTTCATAAGCTTCTGCATCTGCCATGATGGATCATTTTCATCCATAACGATAACAGCTGGAGTATCAGTTAGACGATTAGATGCAATAACATCCTTTACGCTATCACCGAGGAGATCCTTAAAGCGCTTTACGATACCTTCTTCACTCTTTTTAACATCTTCACTCTTTTCTTCCTTGATATCATCAAGTGCACCAGACTTATTAATAGCCTTTAAAGGAAGCTCCTGATATTCACCAACCATTGAGATAACGATTTCATCGATATCATCATCCATGATTAATACTTCATAGCCCTTCTTCTTATAGGCAGAAAGAAGTGGTGAATTTCTTAAGATATTCTCTTTACCACCTGTGATGTAGTAAATAGCTTTCTGACCTTCCTTCATTCTCTCTTTATAAGCTTTTAATGAAGTAAAGCCTTCAACTGAATCAGACTTATATCTTACAAGTTCAAGTAAGGTATCTCTATTTGCATAGTCTGAGTAAAGGCCTTCTTTTAGAGGTCTGTTGTACTCTTTAATAAACTTATCATAGAGCTCTGGATTATTTTCGCTAATCTTCTTAAATTCACCAAGAAGCTTCTTAACAGAACCATTTCTGATTGTGCTCATGATTCTATTTTCCTGTAAAATCTCACGAGAAACGTTTAATGGAAGATCTTCAGAATCGATAACACCACGAACAAATCTAAGATAAGTAGGAAGTAGCTCTTTATCATCATCAGTAATATAAACACGCTTTACATAAAGCTTTACACCACTCCTGTAATCAGCATAGTTCATATCAAAAGGAGCTTTAGCTGGGATAAAGAAGAGTGTTGTATACTCTGTTGCACCTTCAGCATGAGTGTGAAGATAGAAAAGAGGATCCTCTTGATCAAAGTAATTATTCTTATAGAACTCTTTATATTCCTCATCCTTAATAGAAGACTTACTTCTTGTCCAAAGAGCAGATGCACTATTAATCTGTTCTCTCTTATGTTCACTCTTCTTTATAGGATTACCTTCACTGTCCTTTTCATCAGTGTAGCTCTCTTGGTCATATTCAAGATAAATAGGATATGCAACGTGGTCAGAATACTTCTTAATTAAGCTATCCAAGCGATAACGGCTAGCATACTCTTCACCTTCTTCATTTAAATGCAAGATAATTGTAGAACCCTGCTCTGCTCTTTCAGCTGGATCAATTGAGTAAGAGCTTTTTCCCTCACTACTCCATCTGAAAGCTTGGTCTGTACCAGCTTTTTTACTAATTACTTCGACAGAAGAAGCAACCATAAATGCAGAATAGAAACCTACACCAAACTGACCAATAAGATTTGAATCCTTTTTAGCTTCATCTGTTAATGATGCAAGGAATTTCTTTGTACCAGATGATGCAATAGTACCAAGGTTATCATTAAGGTCCTTCTCATCCATACCAATACCATTATCACTTATTGTAAGTGTTTTAGCATTGCTATCGAATGTGATATTGATACATGGATCAAAGCTATAGCCCTTTAGATTACCATCTACTAATGAAAGGTATTTTAACTTATCAATTGCATCAGATGCATTACTGATAAGCTCTCTTAAAAAGATTTCTTTGTTAGAGTAAAGTGAGTGAATAATTAAATTAAGCAAATCGCTCACTTCAGTTTTAAACTGTTTTTTTGACATTTTCTCACCTCAAGCATTTGTTGATACTTCGAGATAAGATAACAACAACTATTTTAAACGGCAAGATATAAAAAGAAAAAGCTGCCTGAATTTCTCAAGCAGCTAAAAACTATTAACAAAGAGAAAGAACTAAATCCTTTAGCTCGCCTTCTTCTGCATCTCTTGTAAAGTACTCTTTGAAGTGCTCTCCTGAGAAAGTTTCCTTTACAAAATCTTGATCAAGGTTCTTTACTATATATTTAATATCGGTGTGTGTAACAGTTTTAACACTATCAAGAATTTTCTTATTTCTCTGTTCTGGTACAACTCTATCTTTTGGATAGCCACCACCACCTGGTGCAACAAAAAGCTGGTCAAAGATATTCTTAAGTCTTAATTCAGCACCCCATCCCATACCTTTTGCATATGGAATTGCAATTGCATTTCCATCATTGATCTGCATAAATAGATAAGCATCCTCAGGATCAACAACGTGACCACATAGTGTTGCAGGGAATGAATTGAGTGCTAGCATTGCACCCTCACCTGTTCCACATCCTGTTACAATAAAATCAACAGCCTTAGAATTTAAAAGTACAGATGAAAGTAAACCTGCTTTTACATATGTAATTTGGCATTCATCCTTTGAAGAGTACATACCATAGTTAACAACTTCATGGCCATACTTAGTAGCTACTTCTTTTAAACATTCATAAACTAGAGGGTTTTTATCTCCCTGACTATTTTCCATTACAAGTCCAATTCTCATGTTTACATCCTTATTCTTAATTTTCTTTATATTACCATATTATTCAATTTAATTGGGTATAAAAAAACCACTAGATACTCAGTCTCTAGTGGCAACCTCCTTAATCCCGAACTAACGGGATACAAATGAAGAGCTGCTAATAAATCATACTCTTCTAAATTCCTCAACAGTCATTATCACATGGTTTTTCACTTATTGGAAGCAAAATTTTAATATTTTTTTTAAAAAGTGTAACTATGTATAAAGTTGTATATTTACTAATTTTTAAGTACTATTAAATTAGTATTTTGGATATATAATTAATTTTAACTTAAATTTAAGGAGTACAATAGCATAGATGTATACAGGAGGAGTCCAAAACGGATCAAAATCAAATAACATTGCCAATGCACTCGAAAAAGCAATTCTAGCCAATGAATATAAGCAAGGTGAGTTATTGCCTTCACAAAAGGAGCTTGCAGAACAATTCAATGCTTCTTCAAGATCATTAAGAGAAGCTTTTAAAGCTCTTGAAGCAAAAGGTCTTATCGAGGTTAGCCAAGGTAAACGAGCTATTGTTAAATCCAACAATCTTGATAGATTCGTTGAATCACTCTCTCTCACTATGTTTAGCCAGGCAAGTCAGGACACAAAGTTACTCTCTGACTTACTTGAAGTACACATTACTCTTGAGGTATCTGCTGCAAGAGAGCTCAGCCGAAGACCAGAAAGGACTACAACAGTTAAATACCTTGATTCAATTATTAGTAAAATGGAACAAATTGTACTCAGCAATGATTTAGTTGCTGCTAAGAAGCAATTTTCTCAATTAGACTTTAACTTCCACTTTACTATTGTTAACTCAAATACAAACATTGTATTTAAGAGTATTTATAACAACCTTTCTCCACAGCTCAACTCTATCTTTGAACGTCTTACAGAGAGTGAGGATGACTTAAAGAAGAAGCTAAGAGAGTATCACTACTTAATTGATGCATTAAGAGAAGGTCAGACAGACTTAGTTGTAGCTCTTACCTTAGTATTAACAAACAATATTAAGCATCAATTTGATTCCACTTATATTAGTAAATAATTATTAATACTTCTCATGGCAGAATTATTTGTTCTGCCATATTTTTTTTTGGACTTTGCTATGAATATTATTGAACTAAAACATGCCTCCGTTAGACGTGATGGTGAATATATACTTAAAGATGTTTCTTTAACTGTTAAAGAAGGTGAAAAAATTGCAATTATTGGACCAAATGGAGCAGGCAAAAGCACATTAATAAATGTTATTGCAAGAAATGTTTATCCACTCAGAACAGATGATTACTCTCTTGCTCTCTTTGGTGAAGAAAGGTGGAGAATCGAAGAGTTAAAGAAAAAATTTTCTATAGTAAACCAAACTCTTAACTGGTATACAAATACTACATATACAGTATTTGAAATAGTAGTTTCAGGGCTATACTCTGCAATAGGTTTAGACTTTCACCATAAAGTAACTAAAGAAGATGAAGAAAAATGTATTAACGAGCTTAATAGAGTTGGAATACTACATCTTAAATCAAAGGCTATGAATACACTTTCTTCAGGAGAGAGGGCAAAGTGCTTACTTGCTAGAGCTAATATTACAAACCCTTCTCTTTTGCTTCTTGATGAGGCAGCAAATGCTCTTGATTTCCCAGCTCGAAGTGAATTAAGAAAAGCTATTTCTTCTTATGCAAAGGAAGGAAAGACTATTTTACTTGTTACCCATGAACTTGCTGAAATCATTCCTGAAGTTGATAGAGTAATAATAATGAAAGATGGAAAGATATATAAGGATGGGAAAAAAGAAGAAGTTCTAACAGGAGAGTTATTAAGCGAAGTATATGAGAGAAAAATCTACGTTGACTCTCGAGATGGCTTATACAACGCATGGTGCTAAAATAATTATTTTATTCCTTTTTCTTGTAGAATATAATTAAAGAAAAGGAGGAATAATATGAGATGTAATATTATCATCCACTCTGTTAGCGGAAATATCTTTATTATCGCTTCATATTTAAAAGATAAGCTTAATGAAGCTGGGGTAGATGCTAGAATCTATCGAGTTGAAGATCCTGATCTTCATATCCTTGCAGCAAAGAAAGACTCTGTAAACCAGTATCTAGAAGATATTTTAGAGCTTTCAATTGCAAACGAAGAGGTACTTGAAAAAGCTGATATGATTATCCTCGGAGCGCCTACACGATTTGGTGGTATGACTGCCGAGATGAAGGCCTTTCTAGATAAAACTTACAAAATGTGTGAAGAACGAAGATTAGAAGGTCGTTTATTTGGTTGTTTTACCAGTTGTGCTCACTCTATTTGTGAAGGCTCCCATGCACTAGACTCTATGCTTTATTGGGCTCAAAATATGGCTCTTTTACACATTCCTTATGGTGTACATACAGAAGTTAGGTTATCTAATCAGCCTGTTGCAGGAATAGTTCACTTAGAAGGAAGAGATAACGAAATAAGGCCAAGTGATAAACTTGGGGATGTTATCGATAAATATGTTGAAAGCATTTTGCGCTATTGTTAATTAGTTTTTAGAAAAGAAGTCTAAAAATTTCTTTATATATCTTTTGAGGCGGCCCTTGGCTGTCTCTTTTTTTGCTTCAGATACAGTTTCTTCAATACTTGCATCCTTCTTTTGTCTCTTCTTTTCGTCCCAACGTCTTACTAACCACATATATAAATCAGCTTCACTTTCACCAGGGAAATTAGATAAAAGGTTATCCTTTCTTACTTCCTTGATAATTGGCTCATAGACATTTTTATACCAGCTTTTTGCAGCCTCTTCGAAGGATATTTCATCTTTTCTATTTTGATTAATATAATACTTATGAACCAATATATGATTTACCATTTCAGGATAAGAACCTGGGGAAGTAAACTTTATCTCATCCATAGGAAGATATGTTGGGTTATATTGAGAGATAAACATATTTCTCTCATATTCAACAGCCCTACTCTTAATTTGTTTTAATGTCATTCCTGGTTCAAGAGGAATTTGACTATCGAGTTCAACTACTTCTGCATCGATATATTCTGTGCCCATACTTTTTGCAACAGATACTCTATGATTACCATCTCTAACAAAGTAGTTTCCACCTAGTGAATATACTGAGATAGGAGGAAGGATTACATCTTCCATTCTAGCTACATCTATACTAGCCCACCTACTTCTTAGCATCTCTTTTTTAGGTAAAAAGGCAGAGGAGAAATCTCTATAGCGTCCTTCTGATCCTATTATCTTATCAACTGGAATAGTCTGCATTCCAAGATATGTTTCTTTCTTTGGTTTAATTATTTTAGTTACTTCATATAGTGAAAGTAAATCACTATTTTTCCACTGTAGTGTGTTGAAAAAAGAGTTGAAATGCGCACGTCTCTTTGCTCTTGAAAAGTCATCAAAGGCTTGAGAGTTATTAACACTATCCATTCGTCTTCCCCAATGTTGGATCATCAATGATAAAACTCTTATATACATTGATAATCGTTGTATCTTCGTATTGATGAAACCTATTCTCGTTTTCATCAAAAAGATGCACATGGCCATGTAATAAATATTTAGGCCTATATTTTTCCATGAATGCCTTAAAACATTCAAATCCACGGTGACACAAATCTACACCATCGCCCATACCAAAAACAGGTGAATGTGTAACTAGAATATCTACATACCTACCATATCTTTGCTTATTATATAAAAGACGTGGTACAAGTTTATTAATCCTCCACTTCATCTGTTTCTCAGAGTATTGACTCATTCCATAGTTATAGAGCATCGACCCACCTAAGCCCATTATGATTAAATCTCTCTTTTTATCATAGATGCACTTACCATCGATTAAGTCACCACCAAAGTGAGGCATTATTTGCATTTGGTCTCTATTACCAATTACTTGTGATGCCGGAGACACTTTTAGCATACTTTCTTTGAACTGTTCAAGATTATGGTTACCATATACATAGAAAAGCTGTTTTCCCATGATGGTCATAATGAAATCATAGTACCTAAGAGGAAGATCACCCGCACTGATTACAATATCACAATCCCCAAATAGTCTTTTCGATGAAGGAGAATATACAAGGGGATCAGTTTCGTCAGCAACACACAAAATCTTCATGCACTAAATTATAATGTCCTCTTTCTCGATTAGTAAAGACAATATCCATTATCTTGAAGCAATGTTTGACCATAAATTCCACTTGAAGTTGCTAAAAAGAATACAGTTTTGGCAATTTCCTGAACTTTTAATATTCCTTTAATGCTATGACCTTCATATCTTTTTGCAAGCTCACTCCCAATTAAATCGTTTCTTGCAATTAATCCAGGAGCAATAGCATTAACTCTTAACCCAGTTTCAGAAGCCAGTGAACGAGTAAAAGCACTCACTGCTCCCTTTGAAGCATCATAGTGGCTAGTGCCCCCAAAGCCAGGATGAAGGCTATTCATTGAAGAGATATTTACAATAGAACCATTACTTTCTTTTAATAGTGGTAATAGCTTTTTGGTAACTAACATTAAGCCTTTAACATTAACATCAAATACACTTGAGATATTGAAAGAATCTAGACACTCAGGGTTTGCTATGGTAAAGATTCCAGCATTATTCACAAGTACATCTAGCTTATCAATTTGTGATAAACTTCTGTTAATATCCTCTTCATCTGTGATATCAACCTTAATTGTTTTAATTATCTCATCACTCCTATCTTTAGTTGAAGTTCCATAAACTTCATAACCATTACTATAGAATTCACGAGCGATGGCATATCCTAAAGGCGAATAAGAAGCTGTAATTAATACTCTTTTCAATTTAAAAATTCCTTTGCAATTGGATGGTGAGTAAATAATAATTCATCAGCAGATGAATACATATCATCATTATATTTAGGAGACATAATTGTCGAAAACAGTGCATAATCACCATCAACTAATTTTGTCCCTTGATAGCATTTACCCTTTACAAGAGAAGCTCTATTCGTACTATCCAATATTCTAAGTTCTTCTCTTCCATCGGGGAAAATTACTAACTGTTCTGCTTTTCCACCCTCTAAAAAAAACCACATTTCATCATCTGTTAACTTATGAATTGAAGACATAGAAGAAGGTGTTATTAGATAATAAATACATCCCGCATTACCAAATTCGTTTATAAAACGAAAAAAACCTCCTTCCCCAGGAAGGGGAGAGAGGTTGTACTTTAAAATAATCTCGCTTACAGTGGCCAAGTTGAAACGATCTCCCTAACTAGTGCTTGGAAACGTGATTTAACCTTTTCACCTGTCTCTAGGACTTCTTCATGGTTAAGAGGCTGATCTAAAATTCCCGCACCCATATTTGTAAGACAAGAAATACCTAATACTTTCATTGTCATTTGACTTGCAGCAATTGCCTCTGGAACAGTAGACATACCTACAGCATCAGCACCTAACATACGAGCCATTCGTACTTCTGCAGGAGTTTCAAACTGAGGACCCCCAAAGAGCATATAGATACCATCTCTAAGAGAAAATCCCAATTTGGAAGCAGCTGTATGCGCAACCTGTTGTAGATTCTTATCATAGGTGTGACTCATATCAAAGAATCTTGGGCCTAGTTCATCACAATTTGGACCTCTCATTGGGCTGTCACCCATGATTTTAATATGGTCGGTAATAACCATTAAATCACCAGGTTGCCAAGCTGTATTAACACATCCTGCTGCATTAGTAAGCATTAGATTATTAATACCAAGCATTTTAAATACTTGAATAGGATAAACGCACTGTTGCATTGTCCATCCCTCATAGTAGTGGAAACGACCTTGCATGCAGATAACACGTTTACCCTCTAAAATTCCGATTGCTAAACGACCTTTATGTCCTGGTACTGTTGATACAGGAAAATGTGGAATATCTGAATAAGGGATATAAACTACTTCTCCCAATGTTTCAGCCATATCACCAAGGCCTGAGCCTAGAACCATTGCGATATCAAACTTGATATCACCTGTTACACTTTTAATGTAATCAGCACTTTGTTTTAAATCGTCTAGTAACATATTATTCCTCCAAATTAGAATGGTTGACCAGAAGCTAGAGGAGCTGCGCTCTTCTTTGATGAGAATATAAGTGCAATGAGTGTTGCAATGTATGGGAATGCACCAAGTACTGCCATTGGGATACCACTAAATGCAGGAAGAATTCTTCCGATATTTGCAATTGTCATACAAAGCCCGAAGAATGCAGTTGAACCTAAGATTCCAAGTGGCTTCCACTGACCAAAGATTAATGCTGCAATTGCTAAGAATCCAAGTCCATTAATACCAGATCCAGCATTGTACTCACCTGCGTAAGTTACAAGAATACATGCACCACCAAGTCCTGAAAGTAAACCTGAAGTTAATACTCCAATATATCTCATCTTATGAACATTAACACCTGCAGATGCAACTGCTGATGGGTGTTCACCACAAGCCCTGAGTCTAAGACCAAAACTAGTTTTATAAAGTAAGAAATAACTGATAACCCAAACAGCTATACAAATCCAAGTTGTCCAATATGTTTCAGAGAAGAACAGAGGTCCAAGAACTGGAATCTTTGAAAGAATTGGTACATCACTTCTAATTACGGCTCTAACAACAGTGATATTACCACTACCTGTAATAGTCTGTGCTAAGAAGAGTGATAATGCTGTTGAAAGCATATTAATTGCAGTACCTGAAATTGTTTGGTCAGCCTTAAGGTTAATTGATGCAATAGCATGTAATGCTGCTAATAGTGTTGAAGCAACCATTGCAACTAAAATACCAATTACAATTGCAAGATTAAAACTAAAACCAGGAATAGCTTGTAATTTTACAATTGTTGCAGCAGAAGCAAAACAACCAAAGAGCATTAAGCCTTCAATACAGAGGTTTGTTACACCACTGCGTTCTGAATAAAGACCACCAAGTGCACCCATTAAAAGAGGCATTGTATATGCAATAGCTGATGGTATGATAATTAACATTAATTCCCACATATTATTTTACCTCCTTAGAAGTTTTACTTAGTTCTTTACCTTTTTTTATCAGCTCCTTTCGCTCTTCAGGAGTTACTTGATCCATGGTCTTTTCTCCATTAACTGCAAGAGCAAAATATGCTTCCTTCTTTTCAAATGATTTCTTAAATAATCCATCCCAGAAGTTTCTAAAGAGTATATTTGTTGCTGCAAAGTAGATGATGATTGCAATAATTGTATCGGCAAGCTCTGTTGGGATACCAAGAGTTACAAGAGAGAGTTTACCATTTTTCAAAATACCAAAGAAAAGACCCGCAACTAAAGATCCAATAGGAGTTGAGTTACCAAGTAATGATACAGCAATACCATCAAAGCCTTCACTTGGCATCTTTCCCATTTCCATGATATTTGAATAGCCGCAGTAATATGAAAGGCCAGCAAGGCCACAAAGTGCACCAGAAATAGCCATTGAAATAATGATAGACTTATTTACCTTAATACCTGCATATTCAGCACAGTACTTATTTGCACCTACAGCTTTTAAATTAAAACCTAGTGTTGTTTTATTTAAAATAAACCAAATAAGGACTACAGCTATTATTGCAAGTAAGAAACCTAAGTTAGCTGTTGTACTCTTTCCAAAGATTGCACCAAAGATACCACTTCTTAGTGTTCTTTCTGTAGCTATTGGGGCAGACTTTACAGCAATTGTTGGATCGATGATAAAACGTGGGATAAAGTCATAACAAACCCAATATGCAATCCAGTTAAGCATGATACATGATACTACCTCATGTACATTAAACTTAGCCTTTAAAAATCCACTAATAAAACCCCATAAGCCACCAGCACAAATAGCAGCTAAGATAATAATTATTAAATAAATTGGTCTTGGAATTCCAAGAGGAAGTTTATGAGCAAGTAAGCTACAAACAATACCACCAATTAACATTTGGCCAGAACCGCCAATATTAAATAGTCCTGTTTTATATGCAAATGAAAAAGAAAGACCTGCAAATATTAACTGAGTTGAAAGTCCAATTGTAGCACCAATCTTTCTCTTATTTGATAAAGCACCCATAAAAAGATTTTTGTATCCATTTATTGGATCCTTTCCAATTAACAAAATTAATAAACATCCTGCGAGCATTCCTATAATAACAGCTGAGATGGAAACAAGAAGAGGAGATGCCTTCTTTGCTTCAAGAGGTTTATTTAATACTTTATCCTTCATTATGCTTCCTCCTTCTTAATACCTGCCATCATAAGACCTACAGAGTTAACATCGGTATCCTTTGTATTTACGATATCAATTAAACGACCTGCATTAATAACAGCAATTCTATCTGAAAGATTGAAAATTTCATCAAGCTCGAAGGATACGAGAAGGACTGCCTTACCCTTATCACGCTGCTGGACAAGCTGTTTATGAATAAATTCGATAGCACCTACATCAAGACCACGAGTTGGCTGAACTGCGATTAATAGCTCAGGATTTGAAGTAACCTCACGACCAATAATAGCCTTCTGCTGGTTACCACCTGAGAGCTTACCTGCAAGAGAGTCCTTACCTTCACCAGAACGAACATCGAACTTCTCGATAATATTCTGGGTATATTCATCAATCTCTTTCTTCTGCAAGATACCGTTTTTACCAAATCTTGGTTTGTAGAACTCTTTAATTACCATGTTGGTAGTAAGTGGTGCAGAAAGAACTAATCCTCTCTTTTGTCTATCTTCAGGAATGTGCCCAAGGCCAAGCTCATTTCTCTCTAAAATTGACATGTGAGTAATATCTTTTCCACAAAGAGTAACACTACCACTCTCAATTTTTCTAAGACCTGTGATGGCTTCAATTAACTCACTTTGACCATTTCCATCGACACCTGCGATACCAACTATTTCACCACCTTTAACAGATAGAGAGAAATCCTTAACGCCAAGAACACCCTTTGCATTCTTAACATTGAGATTCTTTACTTCTAATACAGTGTCTTTTAATTCAACTGGCTTTTTTTCAACTTTAAAGCTAACAGGACGCCCAACCATCATTGCCGCCATTTCATCAACACTTGTACTCTTAACATCTACAACTCCGATGTATTTACCTCGTCTGATGACAGTACAGCGATCTGCTACTTCTTTAATTTCATCAAGCTTATGAGTAATAAGAATAATTGATTTACCCTCTTTAATGAGGTTCTTCATTATCTGCATCAACTCTTTGATTTCCTGAGGTGTTAATACACCTGTTGGTTCATCAAAGATAAGTATATCGGCATCCCTGTAAAGCATCTTGAGAATTTCAACACGCTGTTGCATACCAACAGTGATATCCTCAATTACCATATCTGGCTCAATAGCAAGGCCATAACGTTCAGATATCTCTTTTATCTTTTTAGATGCAGTTTTGATATCATAAACAAAGCCACCCTCTTTACCAAGGATGATATTTTCTGCAACTGTAAAATTATGT
>NZ_JAXEGN010000007.1:0-7409 GCF_034103065.1 Bullifex sp.
AATGGAAGATGAATCAGTAGTATTTTTAACGAAGCTAATGGATTCTGATGAATTCATTAACCTAATGAAAGATAATTCTGTTCAGATTGTTTTCTAACAACCATGGGTATTCTGTCTAACCATCTATCAAGTAAGGAGAAAGATAGATCATGAAAACCTGGGATGATTACAAAAACCATGTCAGTGCTGTTAATTATGAAATAGCTAAAGACATAAAAGAATCAGAAGAAATAGCGACAATTGTTTCTTCTATGATTGAACAGAGGAATACCCTACAACAATTTCTATTATCAAATAGATTAAAGAAATCAAATGTAATAATTACATATTTGATTTCATTTCCATAATAATTTTTATTCTTAGTTACAAAAATAAATTTTAAATATACATATCAAATGTTATTTAAAATGAATGTTGACAAAAATGTCATTTTAACTGACAATGTCGATGTAGTCGACAATTATTTTGTAATTTTAAATTACATAATACTTTATTTGAGGGAATAAATTGAAAAAGTTATCAACAGAAAAACTATCAAAACTTATTGAGGCAAAGAGAAAAGAAAATAAACTCTCTCAAAGTCAGCTTGCTGATAAAACTGGGATAAATAGAGTAATGATTAGTAAAATAGAAAACCAAGAGTATATTCCTTCTATTTTACAACTCCAGACTCTTGGTGAAGTTCTAAACTTCGATATTACAGATTTATTTATTGAAGAAAGAAAAGTTGAAAAAGTAATCTTTACCAAGAAATATAATATTGCTGTTGCAGGAACTGGATATGTTGGTTTATCTATTGCAACTTTACTATCCCAACACAACCATGTTGTTGCTGTTGATATTGTTCCTGAAAAAGTTGCAATGATTAATAATAGAAAATCTCCTATTCAAGATGATTATATTGAAAAGTATTTAGCAGAAAAGGTTCTTGATTTATCAGCAACTTTAGATGGTGAATCAGCATATAAAGATGCTGATTATGTAATTATTGCAGCTCCTACTAACTATGATTCAAATAAAAACTTCTTTGACTGCTCTGCAGTAGAAGCAGTAATTGAATTAGTTTTAAAAGTTAATCCAAATGCAACTATGGTAATAAAATCAACAATACCAGTTGGTTATACTGAATCTGTTAGAAAAAAGTATAAAACAAATAATATTATTTTTAGTCCTGAGTTTTTAAGAGAATCAAAAGCATTATATGACAATTTATATCCATCAAGAATTATTGTTTCATGTGATGAGACAACTAGAGATAAAGCTAATGTATTTGCAAGTCTTTTAAAACAGGGTGCGATAAAAGAAGATATCCCTACTCTATTTATGGGTTACACTGAGGCGGAAGCAGTAAAACTATTTGCTAACACGTATCTAGCTTTGAGAGTTTCATATTTTAATGAACTTGATACTTATGCAGAGACAAAAGGATTAAATACAAGAGAAATTATTGATGGTGTATGCTTAGATCCTAGAATAGGAACACACTATAATAACCCATCATTTGGTTATGGTGGTTATTGTCTACCAAAAGATACAAAACAATTACTAGCAAATTTTGATAATGTTCCACAAAACATGATTAGCGCAATTGTAGAATCTAATAGAACTAGAAAAGATTTTATTGCAGATCAAATTCTGCATATGGCTGGATACTACGACTATTACAATAGAGGTGATTACTCTAAAGACCAAGAAAGAGAATGTATTATTGGCGTTTATAGACTTACCATGAAAGCTAATTCTGATAACTTTAGACAATCCTCAATACAGGGTGTTATGAAAAGAATTAAGGCTAAGGGAGCTACAGTAATTATCTATGAACCAACATTAAATAATGGTGACACTTTCTTTGGTTCTAAGGTTGTAAATAATTTAAGTGAATTTAAAGCTAAAAGCGATGTAATTATTGCAAATAGATTTGATGCAAGCCTTGATGATGTTAAAGAAAAAGTATTTACAAGAGATTTATTTAGAAGAGATTAAAAAAGAGGGAAAAAATGTACTGCGAAGAAAAATTTAGAGAAATTTACAATCGAGAACCTGAAACATCATTTTGTCCATACAGAGTGTGTCCATTAGGTGCTCATATAGACCACCAGTTTGGTCCTATCTTAGGTTTTGCTTTAGACTATGGTGTTCATATGGCATATGGAGTAAAGAATAATGGAATAATAGAGCTACAATCTATGAACTTCCCAAAGCGTGTTCAATTCCATATTTCTTCTGTTCCAGAGACTAAGGAAGGCGATTGGGGTGATTATCTTAGAGGTGCAACAAAAGCTATTAGTGAGAAATATAAATTAACAAAAGGGCTTTGTGGGGTTATTAGAGGAGCACTCCCTTCAGGAGGTATTTCATCTTCTGCAGCTGTTACGATTTGTTATATGAAAGCTCTATGTAAAGTAAATGATATAGAGTTATCTGATAGCGAATATATATACCTTGCAAAAAAAGCAGAAAATGAATACGTAGGTGTTGCTTCTGGAAAACTTGATCAAAGCTGTGAAACGCTTTGTAGAAAAAATAATATCCTATTTATGGACTGTAAGGATGATTCATATAAAAACATACCTTTACAAGAAAAGATGAAACCTTTCAAAATAGGTATCTTCTTTTCAGGACTAGAGAGAAACTTAGCAACCTCTGCTTATAATAATCGAGTTGATGAATGTAAAGCTTCTGCTTTTGCACTATATTCCTATGCAGTAACTGATAGACGTGGAGACTATAACCTTGATGAAGGTTTAAAGTTCCAAGATATGAGACTTAGAAATATTCCAGAGGAAATATTTAAAGAGTTTGGAGTAAGACTTCCAACCTCATGGCAGAAGAGGTGTAACCACTTCTACTCTGAAATGCATCGAGTTGAAAAGGGAATTGAGTGTTGGAAAAATGGTGAAATAGAATCATTTGGAAGACTTATTAATGAAAGTGGAATGTCTTCCATTGTGAACTATGAATGTGGTTCTCCTTGGTTAATAAAACTCTATGATATTCTTTCTAAACTTGATGGTGTTTATGGTGCAAGATTCTCTGGTGCAGGATTTAAAGGTTGTTGTATGGCATTAATTGATCCAGAAAAGGCTGAATACATTAAAGAAACTGTAGAAAGAGAGTATTTAAAAGAATTCCCATCATTAAATGGAAAATATAAAGCATACATCTGTTCAACAGCTGATGGTGTTGGTAAAGCAGAAGGAGATAGATTTTAATGACATGTATTGTATTAGCAGCAGGATATGCTACAAGGATGTATCCTCTAACACTAAACTTTCCTAAACCACTTTTAGAAGTAGGTTGTAAAAAAATAATTGATTGGCTTCTTGATGATATTAATGATTCTGGTGTCAATCAAACTGTTGTAGTAACAAACCATAAGTTTTATGAGCAATTTGAAACTTGGGAAAAAACACGAGAAAACGTAATAGTTCTTGATGATGGTTCAACTGATAATGATAATCGATTAGGAGCTGTTAAAGATATTGAGTTTGCTATTGATAAAGAGAAAATAGATGATGATGTAATTGTATTAGCTGGAGATAATGTCCTTGATTTTTCTTTAAAAGGTTTTATTGAATTTGCTAAAGCAAAAAAAACTACCTGTATAATGAGACATGAACAAAATGATATATCTAAGTTAAGGAAAACAGGTGTTATTACAATAGATGAAAATGAAAAAGTAATAGATATGGAAGAAAAGCCAGAGATGCCTAAATCAAATTGGGCTGTTCCACCTTTTTACTACTATACAAAGGATGATATTAAGCTAATAAAAGAAGGTATTAAGGAAGGATGTAAAACAGATGCTCCAGGTTCTTTTATTTCTTGGTTGATAAATAAAAGAAGTGTGCATGCATATCTTATGCCTGGCAAAAGATATGATGTTGGCTCTATTGAAGGATATGAAAAGATAAAAACTGAATATAAGGGAATTACTATAAAATGAAAAAGAATATTTTAGTAACAGGTGCAGCAGGATTTATTGGTGCAAATTTAGTTAAAGAATTATTAAATTCAACTGATGATAAGATTATCGGTATCGATAACTTAAATGATTATTATGATGTTTCACTTAAAGAGTTTAGACTTAAAGAAATTGAATCATTAAATAAAGATTTTACTTTTATTAAAGGAAGTATTGCTGATAAAGAACTTATTAATAGCTTATTTGAAAAATATCATTTTAATATTGTTGTTAATCTAGCAGCTCAAGCAGGAGTAAGATACTCAATTACCAATCCTGATGTATATATAGAATCTAATATGATAGGATTTTACAACATCCTTGAAGCATGTAGACACTATCCTGTAGAGCATTTAGTATATGCATCCTCATCATCTGTATATGGCTCAAATAAAAAGGTTCCATACTCAACAGATGATAAAGTAGATAACCCTGTTTCACTTTATGCTGCAACTAAGAAGAGTAATGAGCTATTTGCTCATGCTTATTCTAAGCTATATAACATTCCATCAACAGGATTAAGATTCTTCACAGTTTATGGCCCAGCTGGAAGACCTGATATGGCTTACTTTAGCTTTACTAACAAACTAATTAAAGGTGAAACAATTAAAATCTTTAATTATGGTAATTGTAAAAGAGACTTTACATATGTTGATGATATTGTAAAAGGTATTAGGCTTGTAATGAATAAAGCACCAGAGAAGAAAACAGGTGAAGATGGTCTCCCTATTCCTCCATATGCTGTTTATAACATAGGAAACAATAATCCTGAAAATCTTTTAGACTTTGTTCAAATTCTCTCCGAAGAATTAGTAAATGCAGGAGTACTTCCTGAAGACTATGACTTTGAAGCACATAAAGAATTAGTTCCAATGCAACCTGGAGATGTTCCAATAACTTATGCTGATACCTCTGCTCTTGAAAGAGATTTTGGTTTTAAACCATCTACATCTTTAAGAGATGGATTACGAGCATTTGCTAAGTGGTATAAAGCTTATTATATGTAACGATTATTAGGGGCGTTTATTATAAAGCGCCCGTATATTAATTGCACAAGTCATCATAGATTCAAAATCAATATCCTTGCCTGATAGTAAATCTTTAAAAGGGCCAAATATTAAAGAAGCATCTGCAACAATCTCAAGTTTATTATCAATACTCATATTTGCACCGATATTGTTTTAAATATAGCGCGGGAGGAAAGATAATAAATATTACTCTCATTGCAAAAAAGAAAATCATAGAAAGATTACGATATATTTCATATAAATTATAATGATAGTGTGTTAACAATAGCCGAAGTTTTGCATATTTTATATTTGAATGGAGTTATTCAAAATGGCAACCACAAATTTGAATATTAGAATCGATAAAAATATCAAATACCAGGCAGAGGAAATTTTCAACGAACTCGGTTTAAATATGACCACTGCCATTAATTTGTTTCTGAGAACAACTATTCGCGAACATGGTATTCCCTTTGAACTGAAACTGGATGTACCGAATGAAACAACAGCTACAGCCATTGATGAAGGCAGAAAGCTGATGGACGATCCTTTGGCTCCAAGATATTCCAGTATGGATGCACTGAAGGTGGCTCTTGATGTATGAAGTATGATGTGCAGTTTACCACTCAGTTTAAAAAGGATTTAAAGCTTAAAAAAAAGCAAAATAAAAACCTTGATAAGCTGTTTGAGGTAATCAATATTCTGGCCAGTGGTGGTACATTGGATGCAAAATACAGAAATAACGATTTGAAAGGTTACTACAAAGGAACTCGAGAATGTCATGTAGAGCCCGACTGGTCACTTATTTATGAGATTCGCGGAGATGTTCTAGTTTTGATGTTATATAGGCTTGGTACGCATTCTGATTTGTTCAAGAAGTAAACGTAGCTTCTGTTATATCCATCTCAAAGAAGGTATGCTCTCCTGACAACTCAGCCCGTGAAGGATTCTTTGGTAGGATAAAGAATGAAGTCTTCTATGGCAGAGACTGGAAAGGATGGACTCTTGATGATTTCATGTACTTCATTGACACATGTTACTTAATATCAAAATGAATTTTATCCCAAATTTTTTTTCTTATTTCTGGATGAGACCATAACCATCTAATTAGAGTATCATTAATAGGATTATCCTTCTTAGATACATCACCATAGAGAATATAATCAACTCCAACATTTAATGCATCAGCAATCTTTTTTGCCTTATCCAATGAAAGAGGACAGTTTTCTCTTAGTATTTCAGAAAGTCTACTTGTACTTACATTAGATAATTCTGCAAGCTCTTTATTAGTAGAAATATTCCTTTCATTCATTAAAAGTTTTATGCGTTCCACACGCATATGATTATCTCCAGAAAATGATATAGCATCTTCAACAGATATTTTTTCTTCAAAATAATCCATATTAACATTAAAAACATTGCATATTGTTTCTATTATTTTTTCTGGTACTCTACCACTATTTTCATATTGAAACTCTGTAGAAGTATCTATTCCTATTTTACTAGCAAACTCTTTTATTGTAATTCCTAGATATTTTCTTAATTTTGTAATTAAAAACCCATAATCCATTGACATAATAAATTCTCGCTATATAATTTTGTTAAAAAATATTTCAAAACATTGTTGAGGGAATTTCAAAATATTAATTATTTGAAATCTTGAATGTTTATTCACTTTTAAGTGTTGTTATGTTCAAATCAAATCCTCAATTTCTACTAAAAAATGGAGGGATTATGACTGCACAGTCAATTGCAATGAGTATCAGAGCAGATTTTAAAACTGGAAACTTTTCCCAGCTAGCACTTTCAAGAAAATATGGTATTCATAGGCATACTATTAAATCAATTCTTGCTAGAAGTAGTGATAAATATAGTAGAACATCAGATCCAAATAATAGGCGTATTTTAAAGTACTATGATTTCATTAGAGATCTTCTCAAGAAAAATGAAATGCATGCCACAACAATTCACAGAATACTTATAAAGAAAGGAGCTAAAATTGGTTTAACAGAAGTAACCAAAGCAGTTAAAGAAATAAAAAGAGAACTAGATATTTCTGCAATTAGATATGAAACCACACCAGGTCAACAAGCACAAGCTGACTGGGCTGAACTACCTGGATACACTGTTAATATAAATGGTAAACAGGAAAAGCTCCATGTGTTTCTTCTAATACTTGGCTATAGTAGACAAAAGTATGTACAGTTTGTACCATCAGAATCACTTCCTATGCTTATCAGTTGTATTCAATATGCTTTTGAATACTATGGAGGATATCCTAAAGAAATCCTATTTGATAACATGCCTCAGGTTGTTCAACGTATAATGATTGACAAAGAAACTCCTGAACGTAGAATTGTTCCTGAGATGCAAAACTTTGCTAATTATTATGGCTTTGATATCAAATTATGCAGAGTCCGTAGGCCTCAAGAAAAGGG
>NZ_JAXEGN010000008.1:0-2194 GCF_034103065.1 Bullifex sp.
TTTTTTCTTTTTTTTAAATTGCGTTACAAAAGATGGGAAATTAAAATTAAAAATGGAGGGATTAAAGGAGTGAATTCCACTATCAGACGGTATCAAGCAGTGGATCTGATGATATGGAGTATTATTCTTTTTGTTTTTGAATTCATTGTTGTCAAAGCAGGTTCAGTATGGTTTAGAGCTCAGCTTTGGACTCTATCTATAGTTCCAGCACTTGTTGCTGTTGTTTATATGAGGTGGAGTGCTTTTGGCGTCTTGTATAGTGCATTAGGAGGCATTGCTCTATGCTTTGCAAGTGGTGCAAGCACCCAACAATATTTGATTTATACCCTCGGAAATTTATTTTCAGTAGTGCTTCTTTTATTTTTGAAGTTTATTGGAAAGGAGAAGATTAGAGATAGTGTATTCACTTCAATAATCTTCGCATTGGCTTCTGCTTTGTCGATGCAGATTGGACGTGGAGTTGTTGCAGCTCTATTAGGAAATGGTATTGGTAGTATCGTAACCTTTATTGCTACAGATATTATTTCAGAGCTATTTGCAATCCTTATAATTTGCATAACGAGAAAGCTGGATGGTGTATTTGAGGATCAAATTTCGTATTTGGTACGTGTTAATAACGAAGAAAATGAAAAAGGGGGTAGAGAATGAAGGTAGATGCATCGGACTATTTAATGTATGATGCCGAGACCAAGACCTACAGAGAAAATCCCGAGCAGAGAGTAAGGGATGACGTTGAGAAGCACTATTGGCTTCACGTCGGAAGAACAATCGTTAAGGACTGGAGATTGTATATCATGCTGGTTCCAATGTTGGTTGTATTCCTTCTTTGGAGATATTTCCCAATGTATGAACTCCTTGGCTGTTTCAAGGTTTATGACCAGGTACTTCCTGTATCTGAGCAGCTTTTCTCTGGATTTTCATATTTTAAGCGTCTTATAGCAGGTGGAGATGCTCTTTCTGCAGAGTTCTGGAGAGCATTAAGAAATACATTCTTACTCTCCTTCTATGGCCTCTGTTTTGGCTTCCCAGTACCTATTATTTTGGCACTCTTCTTCAACGAAGTTAAATCAAACGTTGCAAGAAGTATTTTTCAGGTTCTTACATATCTTCCAAAGTTTATGTCTACTGTAGTAATGACATCTCTTGTAACAATGCTTGTTAAGCAGGGGTCATTAACATCTAGCTATGGTATTGTATCTCAGTTACTCGAGGCTCTTGGATTGATCTCTCATGAACTTGCAAATGGTGGTCTCTTAAATGACCCAAGATTCTTTAGAGGTATTTACCAGTTATCAGGAATTTGGGAAGAAGCAGGTTATGGTTCTATCGTATACTTCGCTGCAATTATTGCTATTAGCCCAACAAGCTATGAAGCAGCCCAAATCGACGGTGCCGGAAAAATGGCTCAGATGAGATATGTTGTATTACCTTGTATCTTATCAACAATCGTAATCATGCTCATCACAAAGATCGGTTCTCTCCTTTCTATCGGTTATGAGAAGGTTCTTCTCCTCTATAATCCAAATACATATGTAACAGCTGATGTAGTATCTACATTTGCTCAGAGATATGGTCTTGAGGGTGCAGCTAAGGGTATTGCCACAGCTGCTGAGATGATGAACAACGTAATCGGTATGTTACTCGTTATCGGTGCTAATACGATTGCGAGAAAAGCATCAGACGTATCACTTTATTAATGGAGAGATGGCAAAATGAAAAGAAAACTTGAAACAACCGAATTAATATTCAAGGTCATCAGCTATACTCTACTTACAATGTTTGCTATTGGATGTTTATATCCATTCTTATATGCAATTGCATCATCTATTAGTGGTAGAAGAGCTGTAGAGTATTCAGAAGTTGTACTCTTCCCTAAGGAAATACAGTTTGAAGCATTTGGTCAAATGTTTACAAACAATATGTTCTGGAATGCTTACTCAAATACTTTATTTATTACATTCTATGGAACAATTTGGTCTTTAGGATATTCAATCTTAGGTGCATATGCACTTTCTAAGAAAAGACTTCTATTCAGAAAGACCTTTAACTTCTTCCTTGTTTTCACAATGTGGTTCAGTGCAGGTATCGTACCTCAGTACTTAAACTACTTAAATACTAAGGCTGCATTCAATGCTGTAGGTATTATGGATGATAAGTGGCTCGTAATCATCGCTATGGGTATGGCTGCCATGAA
>NZ_JAXEGN010000009.1:0-10705 GCF_034103065.1 Bullifex sp.
TGTGGATCAAATAGATAATTTGGTAAAACCATAAACACTCCTTATCTGCTATTACAATTGTTTATTATCTACTTTTAAATATAAAAAGCTTTCCACCGAAGTAATTTATTAAACCGACACCTAATGCTGCTATAAACTTCATTAGAAGTGGTAGTAAGTTTAATAAATCAACACTAATAAACATAAATATTACATCCAATACTCCTGAAAGCAATCGACATAAAAAGAAGTTAATAAACTCAACAAATATATATTTTACTCTTCGTTCAGTAGATTTATAAACAAAGAATTTATTAGTAAAAAATGCAAATACTAAAGTAATGGTCCAAGCAATAATTGTAGATATCACATTACTAATCATGAATTTTTGATAAAAAATCATGTATAAGAGAGCATTAAGTATTGTTGCTTGAAATCCAAAAACTATGTAGACAAAGAAATCACGATACTTTTTTAATACATTCATTTTTTAACCATATTAATAAATAAAGAAGAAATAAAGATATTGATATTTGATTTTGGTTTTCTAGCATTATTTAAAATTAACTCAATAGCTATTTGCCATCCATCATCAGGATAGGTAACCACTACAGGAAATCTTGTATCGCCATTACTCATACTCAAAGGCATATCATGTGTTAATACCATTGGGATATTAAGACCAAGCTTATCATATTCTCTAATTACTCCTTTTTCTATTAGTTGACTTGATACAATTATTGCCTCTGCACCATTGTGAATTGCTGCATGTAATAGCGTAGAACCTTCACTATCATTTAAGTAGCCCTTAAAAAATAGATTTTTACTATATATACCTTTTTCCTCTAGCTTTTTCCTCATTATCTTATTATTAAGATCACCAATTACAATATCGTTTATTTTATATTCACCACCAATATACGCAATCTTATTAGTATATGCGGTAAGATATTCTATTGCCTTTGACCAGGCTGGATTAGGGTCAATAATCATTCTATTATTTTTATAATCTAATTGTTTATCAGAATTAACTATTAAAATATTTGATGTACAAAGTAAAAGTTGGTTAATCTCTTCTTGAGTAAAGTAACCAACAGCAACTAATCCATCAACCTCTTTTATTTCTCCTTTTGAAAGTCTAACAAATCTAATATCTATTGGATTATCTTTACTCTTAGAAAAGTGCATATCATAGCCGGGAACCATACCTTCAGGTACAATCTTCCAATCCAAAACCCCAATAACGAAGGTTTTACCAACCTTCTTTTTTCCTCTTGGTGTTTGATAACCATATTCAGAAGCATACTTCAAAACATTAAGCCTTACTTGTCTAGATACAGAGAATGATTGATCATTATTTAGTATGCGAGAAACTGTTGCAGGAGAAACACCTGCTATCTCAGAAAGCTCTTTAAGGGTAACCATTGTTTTATTATAAAATTATTTTTTATAAAAAATACATATTTTTTACTAAAAATTTAGTAAAAACATCCAACTAAATAACTTTTATAAAAATTATATGTCATATGTTATTCACATATAAATTATACAATATTCAAACATTAAATATTATGTTTATTATTTTTTTTTACATGTTGATTAGCTTAAAGGATTTAAAAAGCTATTCAAGATAGTTAAAACTAACTAAAAAGAATATAAAGGGAAAAAAATGAAGAAATTAATTGCTATTCTTCTTGTTTGCTTATTAGCAGCTACAACAGTTTTTGCTCAGGGCCAGATGGAATCAGAAAGACCAGCTACACCTGAAGTTAAGACAGGACTTGCTCTTATTACATCAGCAACAGGTAAGTCAGCTACAGATAAGGCTGATGGACAGGGTACTGCAGAGATTAATATTGTTGCAGTAACAGTTGATGCCGAAGGCAAAATTGAATCATGTGTTATCGACGCTATTCAGGGTAAAGTAAAGTTCTCTAAAGAAGGTAAGCTCGTAACAGATAAGAGTGTTCCAGTACTTTCTAAGAACGAACTCAAGACAAAGTATGGTATGCTTAAGGCTAGTAAGATTGGTAAGGAATGGAACGAACAAGCAGCAGCTCTTGCTCAGTATGTTGTAGGTCTTACAGCTGATGAAGTTAAGGCTATTGCTTCTACTTCTGCAGCAAGAAACGGTGTTGATCTTGCTTCTTCTGCAACAATGGGCCTTGATGGTATCATTGCTACAATTGCTAAGGCAGTTGAAAATGCTCAGTATCTTGGTGCTAAGAGTGGTGATGAACTTTATCTCACACACTATACAAATAACTCAAAGAGTAAGGACGCAACTTCTAAGGCAAATGGTCAAACACAGACATATGCTACAGTAAGTGCTATCACACTCAATGGTGATGTAATTACATCAATGATTGTTGATGCAGTTCAGCCAACAGTTAAGTTTGATGCTCAAGGTCAAGTTACTTCTGATTCAGCATATGTAAAGACAAAGAACGAGCTTAAGGAAGATTACGGTATGGCTAAAGCTAGCTCTATCGGTAAGGAATGGTACCTCCAAGCTCAGGCTTTCTCTCAGTATGCAACAGGTAAGACAATCAGCGAAGTAATGGGCACAGCTGTAAACGAAAAGGGTGTTGCTACAGATGCTGACTTAGTATCTTCAGTTACTCTTGCTGTTAAAAACTTTACTGACTTAATTGCAAAGATTGAGAAATAAGGATTTGTGATTTGAAAAAAACTAAATGGATAATAGCAATATTAACCATTATCATGGTTCTTACCGGATGTAATAAAAACACTTCATCCGGTAAAGATTTAGAGCGCTATAGCGCTACATTCCTCTCACTTTTTGACACTGTAACCTCTATGGTAGGTTATGCTGAAAGTGAAGAGGAATTTAATATTGTTACCAAACAGATTCATGATGAAATGCTTACATACCATCGTTTGTACGATATTTATAACAGCTATGATGGCATTGTAAACATGAAAGATATTAATGAAAATGCTGCTAAAGCTCCTGTTAAAGTAGACCAAAAGATAATCGATTTATTACTATTTTCAAAAGATATTTATAAAGAAACAAACCATAGAGTAAACATAGCACTTGGAAGTGTACTATTACTTTGGCACGAAGCTAGAGAAGATGGATTATATGACCCATCATCAGCATATCTACCTGATATGGATGAATTACTAGAGGCTAGCAAACATACAGATTTAGATAAAGTCATAGGTGATGATGAAAATAATACGGTTTACTTTGCTGACCCTGAACTTCGGCTTGATGTAGGTGCAATTGCCAAAGGCTATGCAACCCAAAAAGCAATTGAAAAAGTAGACATTAGTTTACTCATAAGTGTTGGAGGAAATGTTGCTTCAACAAAGGCAAAGCCTGATGGTTCTGAATGGATAGTTGGTCTACAGGATACCGAAGGTGTTGATGGAAGCTATAAGCAAAAAGTAAAGCTTGATAAAGGTGCCGTTGTAACTAGTGGAGACTACCAGCGCTATTACGTTGTAGATGATGTTGCATACCACCACATTATTGATCCTGATACACTTATGCCAGGACGCTATTGGAGAGCTGTTTCTGTTATTGTTCCAGATTCAGGACTAGCAGATGGACTATCAACTGCCCTATTTTTAATGAATATGGAAGATGGTCAAAAGCTACTTGATAAATTCAATGGAGTTGCACTTTGGACTGCACTCGATGGAACAGAATATAAAAGTAAAGGCTTTGATAAAGTCGCTAAAGACTAATTGGTGTGCTTTTTGCACCACCAATGGTCTTTTTCTTTTATAACCTCAATATCAAATACTTTATCTATTAATCTCGATGCATAAACATCCTCAGGGGAACTAGAAGATATAATTTGTCCCCTATCCATTAAAACAAAATAATCAGCTATCTCTAATGCATGACTTAAATCATGAAGCACCATAACAACTGTTTTTCCTTCCGTACATAACTTTCTAGCCATTTCTAAAAGTTCTAATTGATGAGAAATATCTAAAAAAGTAGTAGGCTCATCAAGAAGGAGAATATCACTACCCTGACAAAGCGCCATAGCGATATAAACCTTTTGTCTTTCTCCACCTGAAAGATTACTAACCATCTTATTTTTTAAATTAATAATCCCCATTTTTTCTAGAGCCTCATCGACAGCAATTTTATCCTCATTTCTATATCGTCTTGGGTATGAGAGGTATGGAAATCTACCATGTAAAACTAAACTACTTACACTTATCTCAGGAACACTTCTATTTTGAGCTAAATACGCAATTCTTTTGGCTTTATCGGAAAGTGATAAAGATTCTAGATTAATACCATTAACTTCAACCGTACCACTATGTCTTATAATTCCTGCAATCGATTTTAAAAGTGTTGATTTACCAGAACCATTTGGCCCTGCTATAACACTAAGCTTGTGTTCTGGTATCGTTAATGAAATATTATTTAAAATATTTCCATCTCCATATCCAGCAGATAGGTTTGATATTTTGATCATTATCGTCTCCTCTTTAACACTAAGATTAAGAAAACAGGTCCGCCGATAAGTGCCATTATTATTCCAACTGCAAGCTCATAAGGCCTAAATAAAGACCTTGCTACTATATCACAAAGGGTTACTAAAATAGCTCCTAAGATAGCAGAAAGCAAGATAGAAAATCTCTTATCGCCCTTAAGGAGCTTTCTTGTTGCATTTGGAACTAACAATCCTACAAAACCTAAAAGGCCAGTAAAGCTAACGGCTGCTCCCGCAAGTAGTGATGATAGCACTATAAAAAGTGCTCTAACTCTTTTTACATTAAGGCCCAAGGAAGCTGCTTGATCATCACCTAGAGCTAATACCTCTAGTTCATTAGAAAGTGTGCAAGCTACGAAAATAGAAATAAAGATTAAAATAGTTGCAGGGTATAGGCGCACAGCTGAAACAGCTGAAAATCCTCCTACAGCAAAGTCACTGCCACTCATTGAAGCGCTAGGTATTAAATTAGTTAAAGTGTCACTTAAAGCACCTAATATGTAGTTCATCGATACACCACAAAGCAAAACTGATGTTCTACTAGCTCTAAGACGAGATGAAATAAGCATAATAAATAATGAAGTAACCATAGCTCCAAAGAAGGCACTAATACTCATCATAAAACCAGAAGTAACGCCAATAGCACATGATAGTGTTACAGCAAGTCCAGCTCCTGAATTAACTCCAATTATTCCAGGTGCTGCTAAATTATTTGCAAGGACACTTTGTAGTATAGCTCCTGAAACTGCTAATGCAGCTCCAGCAGCAATACAAGCAATTGTTCTAGGAAGCCTTGAATAGAAGAAAATGTATCTGCTAATACTATTTTCAGAAAATATAGATGCTATTAGCTCCTTTGGAGTAATAACAACACTTCCTATAAGTAAGCTTAAAAAAAATGCACAAATTAATATAACTGAAGATATTAAAACTATGTGCTTTTTCATTTATTTAAAACCTCTGCAAGTCCTCTATATGCCTCAGCCCACCTATGATTAGGTTTCAAGTTATAGAGATTTTTATCCATAAAATAAACATTATTATTTTTTACTGCAGATAGCTCCTTCCAAAGAGGATGGTCTTCAAAATATGATTGAACATACTTTTTCATACCCTCTTCATCATCACCACGCTGAGTGATAAAAATATATTCTGGATCTTCTTTTAAGATGTACTCAATACTAAGATTTTCTAATAAGCTTTCTTCGCTATCAGCTAAGTTAATACATCCAAGATCATTTAGCATTGCTCCCATGATACTGGATTGACTATTTTTAGCTTTAAAGTATTGAGTAGATGCAAGCATACAAAGCACCTTAGGACTATCTGCTCGTTTATTTTGTAAGATTTGTTTTATTTCCTTTTCAACATCAAGGCCATACTTTTGGTATAAATCGCGTCTATTATTAATCGTTGCGAAGATATCAAGTACATGCAAATAATCATCAAAGTCATAAACCTCTAAATAAGCAGTAGGAATGTTCATTCCTTCGAAGTTTTCCTTCCAAGATAATTGTTGATTATTATTAGGACTTGCAAGAATAAAATCAGGATTTGAAGAAATTAATCCTTCTAAACTTAATTTAGAAATCTTTCCAAGGTTTACTACATCTTCAGCTAAATTAAGGTTCAAATCATTCCATCCATCATCAGGGCAAGCTACAACCTCTCCGCCAGAGAGCATCCATATTTGAGCTAAGCTTCCAATTAATGATGCAGTGCGATTATGTGAAGTAACCCTTACTTCTCTTGATAAATCATCAGTAAAAACAAAACTATCCTGACTTTCAGCCCTTTTTGTGCATGCTGAAAGCAGGATAACTATAGAAATTAAAATTATTATTTTTTTCATAAAACACCCAAAATAGCAGTTACCATCAAGAAAGCCAAAAAATAGTGTCTTTTAAAGCCCTTTTCTACATTTGAGTCTGGCAGCTACAATCTTTTGGTGTTTTTAGTTAGCAAGTTGCTCCACCCTTAACATCCTTATGTAAGATAGCATCTTTGTCAATAACTGAATTAAGAAGTTTATCATTTACATAATCAAATCCTAAGCGTGCAACAGTATCAGCAAAGCGTTCTCCGGTCTTACCTTCATCACGGAAGAGTAAAATTGCTTTTTCAACTACATCCATTAACTCTTCTTCACTAGTGATGATTCTAGTTAATGGAAGACCATGTGCAATCTTTTTACCCCATCTTCCACCGATATATACTCTATATCCTGGCATGTACTCTTCAGTTACCTTGAATGGACACTTACCCTTACATCTTGAGCAGTTATTACATTCATTAGGATCAACAGAAAGCTTACCATCAACAACCTTTGCAATCTTAATTGGACAGCTATTTACAACCTGACAAACCTTACAGCCCTTACACTTTGAAGTATCAAAAACAGGTACGTTTTGACCAACGATACCAAGGTCATTTAAGTTTGGTTTTACACAGTTATTTGGACAACCACCAACAGCAATCTTAAACTTGTGAGGTAGTGTAACACCATGATAACCTACATAGAATTTCTCATGTAATTTCTCAGAGAGTGCAAAGGTATCAGCAAGACCGTACTGACATGTAGTACCCTTACAAGATACAACAGGTCTTACTAAGCTACCTGTTCCACCTGTTGAAAGTCCTCGTTCTTTTAAGAAGTCAATAAGAGGTTGGATATTTTCATACTTAACCCCTTGAACCTCTAATGTAAGACGTGTAGTCATGGTAATTTCACCAGAACCAAACTTTTCACAAGCTTCCCAAATAGTCTTTTGCTCTTCAGCTGTAATCTTACCATTACGAGTAATAATTCTTACATTAAATACATCTGGATATCTTTTATCTTGTAAACAACCAAGAGCTTTAACTCTTCTTACCTCTTGTGGAGGAATTGCACCTTCAAACTTTACTTTTACATCATTAAGAGAAACACCTCCCTCTAATGACTTTGTTGCAGTAAAGCCCATTGCTTTAAGTCTATTTTGAACTAAATAAGACTTTCTACCTCTAGCACAAACGAGTAATAGCTTTTCATCTTTTGGAGTATCTTTAAATACTTCCTCAAGCTTATCAAATGGTGCAAATATTGCCCCTAAAATAGTTGGTGCATTATTTACATCTATTACTTTATAGCCATTTGCTTTACCCATCAAATACTCATATGGAGTAAAGCTATCGAGAGTACCATTAATTTTATTTTCAAGTACATAAGCAGCTTGAACAAGAGGATTAATAGCTGTTGAAAATGGTGGAGCATATGAAAAATCCATACTGTCAAGATCTTCAAGTTTTGCGCCCATATATATTGCACAAACGGTGCTATCAACAATTTTATCAACACTACCTGGTCCTACTACCTGGATACCAAGTACTTTATGTGAAGTTTTATCAGCTACAAGTTTTATTACAAAATTTCCACTACCAGGATAGTAATGTGCTTTATCATCAACAACTAAAGAAACACTGATTGCATCATAGCCTTCATCAAGAGCAGCTTTCTCTGTTAAGCCTGTTCTACCTGCATTTAAGCCTTCAAAGAGACGTAGTACTGCAGTACCTAAACAACCTCTATAGCTAATATTTTCTCCGGTTAAAGACTTGGCAAGGATACGACCTGTAATATTTGCAGTAGAACCCATTGCTGAATAAGCTCTCTTATTTGTTAAAGCATTAGTAACAAGAGCGCAATCTCCAACAGCATAGATATCAGGAATATTTGTTTTCTGCTGGCTATCTACAACTATTGCCCCCTTCTCCATCTCAATACCTGTTCCAGCTAAGAAAGCTGTAGATGGTTTAACTCCGAGAGCAAGAATTACGATATCTGAATCAAAAGTTCCTCTATCAGTTTTTACACTTACAGGGGTAATTGCTTCAAGCTTAGAATTGTTAATTACTTTAATTCCAGCTTTACTAAGCTGTTTCTTTATATACAAAGCCATATCAGGATCAAAGAGGCCTGGAAGAACTTGTGATGCCATATCAATTGCAGTTACATCGATACCCTTTGCCTTGATATTTTCGCTTACCTCTAAGCCAATAAAAGAAGCACCAACAACTACTGCTTTCTTAACATTATTTTCTTCAATATAGCGCTTGATAGCAACTGCATCGTCAACACTACGCAAAGTAAAAACATTCGAAAGAGTTGCACCTTCTATTTCAGGTACAACAGGATTTGCTCCAGTTGCAATAATTAACTTATCATAGTTAACTAAGCTACCATCCTTAAATGAAACACTTTTTTCACTAGGATTAACACTTACAGCTTCCATCTCAGTTTTTACATTTACACCAGTTAGTGATGAGAATTTCTCAGGAGTATTTACTACCAAACTTTCTTTATCACTGATAAGACCACTTATGTAGTATGGAAGGCCACATCCCGCATATGAAATATCCTTTGACTTAGTATAAATGGTAACATTGTTGCTTCTATCTTGACGCATTAACTTTGCTGCAGCCTTAGTACCTGCAGCAACACCACCCAATATGACAATATTCATGTACTATACCTCTAGAAAAAGTATACATTTATTATAGACCTTGTAAAATAATTATTTTATCAAACCATCAAGAAAATCAAAAACTGTAACCCAATATGCATTTGCAATTACATCAGGAGAATTGAAAATCTCATGGTGAGAATCAGGGCACATTACAACATGTACTCTTTCAGCCTTGGAAGCAAACTCTAACTGCTTATCATTTCTAACTAAGCTATCTATTTCTGCCTGTAAAAGTAAAACAGGAATCTTTACCTTTTCTGCTTCGCTTTGTTTTACCATCTTCTCTGTTGCTTTTAATGCAGCATTTAACCAAGACCATGTAGCACCATAGGTTTGATGGTACTCATTTTCCTTTCTCATATCAAAAAAGTATTTGTACCTTGGATAGCTTGTTGCAGGACATCCTGGATCTGCAAATGATTCTATAGCATCCCAATCATAGTGGCCAAAGATATAATCATCACCGGCCCCAAATAGATTTGCAGAACCAGATAGGAATTTAGCAGCCCACTCTGGTACTGCTCCCATATTAATACCTATCATAGGGGATGATAATATTGCAAAGTCAAAAACATCTGGGTAGATTTCCAAGAATCTAGTTGCAATTCCACCACCCATTGAGTGTCCAAACAATACTAACTTATTATCCTTTGAACGAGGTAACACAACCTCATCAACAAATTGCTTTACATCCTCTGTATATACATTAAAGTCATCAACCGCTACCTTTGAGAGTGAAGATGCAACATCAGCTCTTCTTTCTGAATATCCATGACCATAGTGCTCTATCATATATACATCATATCCAGCTCTATTAAAGTAATAGATAATCTCACTATATTTTCTGATAAACTCAGTAAAACCATGTAAGATTACAACGCTTCCTTTTTCATCTTCGACATCAAATATTTCATAATAGATTCTATGTCCATCACGGTTGGAAGCTAAAACACCATTACTTTTTATTGTTTCAAGATATGGCTCAACCTCATTTTTCATAACCTCAGCGTAATTATCCTCTGCAACTATTTCAAAATCAGGACGAGAAATATCAAGAGGTAATGTATTCATTGTTTTTCCACTATATGATGTAGTAGAACACGAAACTAATAAAACACCTGCTAGTAATAATAAAATAAATCTCTTCATAGAAAAAAAATAACCATACATTTTCAGTATGGCTATATCACAATTGAATTATTTTGTAAGCTTCAAAAATAGCTCATGGCACCTTAAATCATTACTTAACTCAGGATGAAATGATAATCCTATTTGATTTTTATACCTTACCCCTGTAATTTTTCCATCATGCATAGAGAGGACCTCAACACCATCTTCTACATTAGTAATATAAGGAGCACGAATGAAAATCATTTCAACAGCATTAAGTGGACCTAAATTAGATGTGGTAATAAATGATGAGACTTGCCTTCCATACGCATTTCTTTTAACACTTACAGGAAGCGTTGAAAGATAAGTGTTTTCATCATTATCAATTTTATTTGCTAGTAGTATTAAGCCCGCACATGTTGCAAGAACAGGAAGCCCTTGTTCAATCATAGATTTAAGAGGAACCATCATATTAAGAGCCCTTAATAACTTTCCTTGAACTGTACTCTCGCCTCCAGGAAGAATAATTGAATCTATACTTGATAAATCAGATAAAGTTCTTACTTCCTTTGCTTTTACGCCAAGCTTTTCTAAAGAGATAATGTGTTCTCGAAAAGCACCTTG
>NZ_JAXEGN010000010.1:0-2100 GCF_034103065.1 Bullifex sp.
GTGGTTTACTCCGTCAAAGTGAATTTACTATCACACATACTTCTTCTCAAAGAGTTAGTCAGGTTATGGGATTATTGTAATGAAGATTTTTACAGGTGGTTTTCACCACGAATCAGATACATTTAATCCTATTATTACTGGTCGTGAAGATATAATTGTACGACGAAATGATGATTTTAACTCTCAAATGAGAGAGGATAGTCTATTTGGAATAATATCACGGTTAAAAGAAAGAGGACATGAGGTTATTACCTCCTTGCATGCTAGAGCCGTTCCAAATGGGGAATGGGATAAGAGTGTTTATCTTTCTTTACGCTATGAGTTTATAAACAGTTTAAAGAAGGCACTGCCTGTAGATGGAATTTGTCTTGCCTTGCATGGGTCTATGCGGGTAAAAGATCTGGGTAAGGCAGAGACAGATATTCTAAAGCAAATAAAAAATATTTGTCCCAATACTCCTATAGTCATTGCCCTTGATATGCATGCGACAATTACTGAGGAAATGCTTAGCTTAATAGATGGTGTAGTAGGGTATAAGTGTGCTCCCCATACTGATACAATTGAAACTGGTGAAAAAGCTGCTGATATTCTTTTAGATATTTTAGACGGTAAAAAGTTTTGCATGAGCGCTTATCACATTCCAATGTTGATAGCAGGCGAAAAGAGCGAGACCTCTACATTCCCAATGAATGAAATCATGGATGATATTAGGAGAAAAGAAGCAGCTGAGGAGGTGTCATCAATTTCTCTCTTTATGGGTTTCCCATGGGCCGATGTAGAAGAGAATGGTATCACAGCTTTAGCTATTGCAACTACAAAAGAAAAGGCTTCAAATGTTGCATTAACTATTGCAAATAATGTGATTAGCCATAAGGATGATTTTAACTTTTGTACTCAAGCTTATGAAATGCAAGAGTCGATAATTAAATGTAAAGAGGAAATAGAAAAAAAATCTTTTCCTATTATTCTTTCAGATAGTGGTGATAACCCAACTGCGGGATCAAGTGGTGATGTAACAAATTTCTTAAAATTAATATTAAAGGAAGAGAAATTAAAAACCTTAAATCCACCTATTATTTATCAAGCTTTTTATGATCCAGAGGTAGTAAATCTTGCATTTGAGTCAGGCATTAATTCTGTGATCAAGGGAAGTCTTGGGGCAAAATTTGATAAAGTAAAAAGTTCTCCAATTGACTTTGAAGGAAGAGTTATTTCTCTTTGTGATAACTTTCCAGGAAGTAAGATTGCATTAATCAATATTGATGGTATTGATGTTGTTGTTACTTATTCTCATGTTGGATGCTACGAGCCAGAGATGATGAGGAAATTGAATATTATTCCAGAAGAACGAAAGGTTATTGTTGTTAAACTTGGATACCTTGAGCCTGAACTAAAAAAAATAGCAAATACAGCTATTTTGGTTTTATCTGATGGTAGCTCAGATGAAATCTATACTCGATTAAATTATAAGGCTTTACCAAGACCAATATATCCTCTTGATAACTTTGAAATAAAGGCTAAACAAATTTTTTAAAAGAGGTAAACTAAATGCATAAATATAAGGTTGTATATGTTTCTAAAACTGGCTTTACGAAACAATATGCTGAATATATTGCTTCTGCATTAAATGTTAAAGCAGAGCTTTATAAAAAAGGTACAAATACAAAAGAATATAGCAAAGTGATATTCTGTTCTTTTGTTTTTGGTGGTAATATCTCAGAGCTTGCGGATATTAAGAATGAAGTTGATGATGATAAGCTATTTGTTTTAGCAACAGGTATATATCCTCCTTCTCCTCAGCGCCTTAGCTTACTTGCAAAGGATAATAGGCTTGATGAGTCAAGACTATACTACGTTTCTGGTGGATTGGATTTTTCCAATCTAAACTTTATTAAAAAAGCTATGCTTAAGATGGTTAGATCTACATTGGAGAAAAAGAGCGATAGAGGTGCTGATGATAATGAAGCCTTAAGAAGATTAACTCAAGGTGGTTGCTTTGTAGACTTAAATTCTTCGAATCCGCTGATAAAGGATGTATTAGATGAAAGATAAATCTGTTTGTCCACTTTCTGCATATTGTGGTAGTTGTGATTACGTTGG
>NZ_JAXEGN010000011.1:0-2511 GCF_034103065.1 Bullifex sp.
CAATACTTCTATTATTAGCTATTGCTCTTCTTTCCTCCTGTAATCTTGATAACCAAGGTATCTTTGCAGAAGTAATTGATAGAGTACCTTCTGATAACAGAAAACTATCATTTATTGGATTAGATGAATCTGATGCAAATAACAAAATAATATATTTTAAGTCTGTAAATGGAATTGAAAGCTATAATTTAACTACTGGTCAATATTCAAAAATAGATAGCTCTGAAGATTCAAAGAAAAATAATGTATTTGTTTTTAGTGCTACAGATACAGATAAAGAGATTCTATATTTTGTAGATAAAGCTACCTCTGATAGTGTTTCATATGAGATCTGTTATAAGCTCGATATAAAAGATAAAGATAATGTAACAATTACTAAACTAAATAATAATAGTAATTTAATTTTCTCTGGTTCATATAATCAATATTTAATTGACAAAGAAGGTAAAGTTTATAGTTATTCAATAACTGATACAACAATTACTTTTGATAAGAAAGCTGAAGTTTCTAGTGAGTATTATGTTAAAAACATTGATGATATCTTCGCTTTTTCAACTAAAAAGAGTGATGCAAAGGCTAGTGATTTAAAATATTATAAGTTTGACGGTAATAATTTTAACCCTATATCTCTTCCTGAAGGTACTTCAAATATTGGTTTTTTAAGATCTGTAACAAGTGATGGTACATATCAATATCTTATTTTCTCTGAAGTAAATGGTACTGCAGAAACAAGTGCTTTTAAACTTAATGGTACTAAATTGACTAAAGAATCTAAATTATCATCAACAAAAGTTGGTAAAGATTTTAAATCATTTGTAGCTGGTAATAACTTGTATTTTGCTTATGATGGTAGTACAAGCTTTAACACTCTTACATTGGGAGAAAATCCTGCTTTGACATCTAATACTATTTCAAAGCTAGGAAATGTAGCTATTGTTGGATACTTTAAAGTAAATGATAATGTTAATAATAATGACTATATAATCTGTACAGCAAACAATGGATTCTTAACTTTAAGCCTTGATGGAACTCCTCACTTGAAGTAGAAATTAAACTATCTTTTTTAGGGTGTTGTTTTATTGCAACACTCTTTTTTTGCATTAAAAAAGAGCCTTTAACAATTCAGTTAAAAGCTCTATGTAAATTATTTAAAAAATTATTTCTCTAAGATAGTATGAAGGATATCTCTTACTTCTGGGTCTGTATAAACTTCATCAACTTCATCATGAGTAAGACCAATGAATTCATGACATGTGTAGTGAATCCATCTTTCATCTGCAGGTGAATTAAGGATGTGCTTTCTGCACCAATAATCAGGTTGAATTTCTAATGGCTTTTCTTTCTTGTAGAGAGGAACCTTGTAGTCATAAACTGCAACTTTTATATCTTCTCTAGGAATACCTGACTCCATAACAGTTTTTACAAGTGCATTTACTGTCATACCTGTATCAAAGATATCATCAACAATTAATACCTTTTGACCTTTTTGAAGCTTTAATGGTGAATAAGTCCAACCATCGATATCAACATGGCCTGCATGGCATTTTACTTCTGAATAACTTCTAGCTACAACAGCAGCATAGAAAACAGGAGTTTTACCTTCTTTAAGAGCAAGGAGTTTGTAGAACTCACTCATTACATTTGCCATGTATGCACCGCCTCTGAGTGAATCATAGATGACATCTGGAACAAATCCATCTTCCTTGTACATCTTCCAAACAAGTTTAAGTGCAGCATCTCTAATCATATCACATGTGATAAATTCTTTTGCCATAATCTCTCCCCTCTCAAAGTTGTGTGAGAATTTCTATACCATTATCTGTAATTGCCACTGTATGTTCCCAGTGACAAGCTGGTTTACCATCTTTAGTTACAACTGTCCAACCATCTTTTAGAGTATCAACTTGCCATGAACCCATATTAATCATTGGTTCAATAGCAATTACCATACCTGGTTTAATTCTAGGATTAGGTAGTAATCTATCGTTGAAATTTGGAACTTCAGGTTCTTCATGTAAATCAAAACCTACTCCATGACCTGTGTAGTCTCTAACTACACCATAGCCATTCTCTAGAAATGCCTTCTTAAATACAGCATTTCCGATATCAAGTATTCTAGCTCCCTTCTTGCCAGCAGCTTCGATTCCAACGTTTAAACATTCACGAGCAACTACATTAAGCTTATGAACATCATCACTAACTTTTCCAATTTCATAGGTTCTAGTTGAGTCACTAACATAGCCATCTAATGTAACACATAGATCAACAGAAACAATATCACCTTCCTTTAATATCTTTTTCTTGGAAGGAATACCATGAATAACTACTTCATTTACTGAAACACAAGCAGAATTAGGATATCCACAATACCCAAGGCATGAAGGAATAGCTTTATGCTCTTTAATATATAAATAGCAAAAACGATCGATGTCCCATGTTGAAACACCTTCTTTAATAATATCTTCAAGCTTAAGCAAACATTCAGCAAGAATTTTACCACTTCTTTTAATA
>NZ_JAXEGN010000012.1:0-9290 GCF_034103065.1 Bullifex sp.
ATATGATTTTCAAATGATGGAGTTGTAGAAATTTTTAAATCAGAAAATATTTCATGAGAATCACAGCCTTTAGAGTAGTAGGCTGCTATCATATTTGCAGCCATTGTCTTTCCAAACCTTCTTGGGCGTGAAGAACAAATATAGCTATCTGGGCTGTCTATTTTTTTATTTAAAAAGGATAGAATCATAGATTTATCAACATAATATTCTGCTGTTTTGTCTTTTTTTAGATTTTCTATTCCTGGATTTAAGTATATTCCCATACATCTCTTCCTGCCTAAGTTTCTTTATTGTACCATAAGTCCTTATATAAATAAAACATAACGAAGAATACAGTTTATTTTGTTCTATTTGAATAAAGAAAAAAACTTAATCGCTGTGGTATAAAACTACTACCTTTCACTACCAATTAATAGCCCAAGTGATTCTCTACCCTTGATAAACTTTAAATCTTCACTAACTCCATTTGCACTGAAGTAACAATACCAAGCTTTTTCTTCAGCTCTATATATCGCATCACAGGAAGTAATATATCTTGAAGCCCATCCAGTTTTAACTGGTGGCATTATTACTCTTTTTTCTTCAAAATTAATACCATCTTCACTTGTTAGTAAAAGCATTAATGAGCGACTTCTTTTTTCTTCTTTATCGTAGAAAAATGGACACTGGATAGCAGCAAATCCTTGAGCACAAGGAATAATCTTTATACTACCAAGTGCTAAATTGCAGTATTTACCATCAGGGTCTGTTGCCATTAAAGGCTTTGGCAGAGGCGTATATGGTCCATCTATATTATCGCTTTCAGCAAAAGAAAAGTATTGAGTACACTTTTGCTTAGTATCATATAGAAGTCTATGAGATGCACCAAAATATAGTCTATACTTTCCCTCCCACATAACAAGCTGAGGTCTTGATAATCGTGGTTCAGAGAAATCTGAGGAATAAGGAACATCGAGTGCTGATAGCAATACTTTAGGTTTAGACCATAGTTTTAAATCAGTACTCGAAATCATATTAATTCTAGATGTTGATAGTTTATTTCCCTTCATCTTCATCTGAAAATAGTCTCTATCATGTGTTTCATAAAGTAGATAATAAGTTCCACCCTCCTTATAGATAAAAGGAGAGTGCCCTCTTAATAAGACCACATGCTGGACACGATAATCGAACCCTGATTGAGAAGTATAATGCTCAATTCCAACCCATGTATTAGCAAATAAATGCCATAGGTTGTCCGGAGATTCTTCCCTTTGAATTACTACAGGGTCATATAGTCCAGGCTTATAGAAAGGACTTGTTTGGATAGGACTATCAGAATATGCATACCAAGATGCATCTTCAAGTGTCGAGAAGGAAGGATAACGCACTATTATTCACCCTTTGGTCTTCTTGATCCTTTTCTTACAAATAGTGGATCTAATTTATTTTCAAGGTCAAATTTCTTTGTTGCAAAATTTACTAGCTTTGAATATACAAAGAATGATAGGCCAATTGAAAAAACAAATACTAGAACAACACCTACTTGTACTACTGCTACATTTTCAGGCATTGCTGAAATTACAAAGTTCAAAATTACAAAGCCTAAAATAAAGAAAAAACAAAGCAACAAAAGATTAACTACAGTTGCAATTGCCATAAAGATAAAAGAGTTTGTTTTCTTACTCACCTTTCTTTTCTCCTATTAGAAATGATAATAATATTAGCACAACCGATACGACAATAGATGCATCAGCAATATTATATGTTGGAAATCTATCAAATCCTAAAAATCCATACATATCTGTACTAATCCAATCGACTACTCTAAGGTGTCTAAATATTCTATCAATTAAGTTTCCTATTCCACCACCAGCTATACCGGCAAGGCACCATTTCTGAAAGTATGTAAAGTCTTTATCTGTTTTCTTACTACACACACAATATATTAAGAGGCCCATTAATATAATTGGTAAAATAATAAAGAATATAATCTTTATTGGAACATTCAATGATGTACCAATTGAAAAAGCAATTGCATCATTTCTTACATGTATTATTTCAAGAAAATCCCAAAACAAACTTTTAAAGACAGTATTTTCAGGAATAAACTTTACAACCAAAGCCTTTGTTATTTGATCAAGCAGAACAACGAAGATAGTTACAGTGAAAGGTAAATAACGTTTTAAAGTGCTGTTGGCCATGAGATAAACTCTCCTTTAATACCTAATTCACCAAGTACCATTCTCATTACTGCTTTTACACCAAAGGTCTCACTCTGGTAATGTCCTCCCGCAATAACATTAATCTTATTTTCTAATGCTTCATGGAAGTTCTGATGATATATTTCTCCAGTAATGAATAAATCAAGGCCATCATTAATTGCATCTGCAACATCATTTCCAGCACCACCAGAAACAATGCCAACAGTTTCACATAAATCTTTTCCAAACTCTAAAGTTTTTAGACCTGTATCAGATGAAAAGTCTAATAGTCTTACAATTTGATCAATTGTCATAGGAAAAGGAAGCTTTCCTTTTACTCCAATTTTCTTTCCTTTGTAGTCTGAAAACATATCATATGACTTTATACCTAAACACTGTGCCATCTGAGCATTATTACCAAATACAGGATGAGCATCGAGAGGAAGATGACAAGCATAAAGAGCCATATCATTATCAAGACAAGTCTTAACTCTATCATAGTGAGGACCATCAATCCTAATTGAGTCCCCCCAAAATAATCCATGGTGGACAAAAAGCATATCACAGCCCGCTTCTGCTGCTTTCTTAATTGTAGCTAGTGATGCGTCTACTGCATAACCAATTTTTTTAATTTCTTTATCACTTGAAGCAATTTGGATTCCATTTAATGATGCATCAAATGAGAAATCATCAAGCACCAATTTATCCCTTAAAAATTTATCGAGTTCTTTCAATTTCATGAAGGTAAGTATAATACGTTGAATGGATATTTTCCACATTCTCAAGAAACTATAATATTTGCTAAGCAAAAAGCAATTTATTGAGGAAGAGATGATAAATCAATTTTCCAAATCAATTTCTCAATTTCTCTATTTTTGATAAACATCATTAAATATATTGGCAGATAAACAATATTACCAACTCTCTTTATATTTTCATTATATAAAACATAAGCTTTCTCTATGTCATAATCTTTATTTTCAATTACATTCTTTAATGCATTATGCCTTAAATAGTTCTTTCCAGATTTTACTTCAATTGGAAGAAGCTTATCATCAATCTTTATTACAAAATCAAGTTCTCCCTGCTTCTTACTATTAAAATAGTATAGCTTCAATCCGTGAGAAAATAGTTCTTCGGCAACTGCATTTTCATAAATAGAACCATAATTTATATCTATATCATTATTTAGTATTCGAAGTTGAATGCCATCAGCATACTGACAGGCTAGTAGACCTACATCATTTGAAAATAGTTTAAATAGGTTTCTAAGTTTTGCAAGCTCTAAAGGAAGCTTTGGTTCTTCAATATTATAAACACCTATAGCTACGCCTGCTTCTCTAATCCAAATAAAGCTATCCTCTAATCTGCTAAACTTTGCATTTTCATTTAAATTTTTCAAAATAAATCTCTTATTTGGATTATTTAATTCAGCAGGTATGAGATTGAAAATATCCTTTATATAAAGCTTATTATTAATATCATATTGAGAAATATCCTCTACATACATTGAAAGGATTTCTCTCTGTTTATTCACAACCTTTTTTATATCATTTGTATCTAAATAAGTCTGAACAACAGCAGGCATACCTCCAACGATAAGATATAGACGAAAAAGCTCCATCAACTTTCTATGAATTATACTATCGATTTCTCTTTCCGCCTTAAAGGCTTCCTCAAGAACACTAAAAATGTTATCAGATATGCCACAAGCTCGATAAAACTCCTCAAGATTTAATGGATACATCTCTTTGACTGTTAAATATCCAACTGGCATAGAAGATATTCCCTTTAACCCGATACCTAATAATGACCCACTGAGTACATATTGATAGCTTCCTTCCTCAACAAGGAATTTAATAGCTGTCACTATCTCTGGAACTACTTGCACCTCATCAAAGAAAATTAATGTTTTTCCCTTAATTAGAGGTTGAGATGCAATAGCAGTAATCCTCAAAAGTAAATCCTTACTATTACTAGCTTTTGATATTGATGTCCTAGCAATAGAATCCTCTAGTAGATTTATTTCAATAAAAGAGGAGTAATGACTCTTTCCAAACTCACGTATTGCATAGCTTTTCCCAACCTGACGAGCTCCTGTAATTAATAATGCTTCTCGTCTATTGGGGGTAAAGTAAGATTCTAAGTAATCTGAAATTTTCCTCTTTAGCATTAAAACTATTTATCTCCTTGTATGATTTAAGGATAATATCATTTTTGCCTTTTTTCCAACACAAAATAAACATATTTTGTCCGTTTTTCCAATAATAATTTGATTAAATATTTCCATTTTTCCAATTTTTATGTGCGTTGACACTTAATTTACCACATCCTACAATTCCTTTTATGATTTTTGAACTTGATAGCAATGAAATCTCTTTCAAATATTCTTTACAAGATACAGATTTAGAAATATCTGAAAGAGGTATCGTAGGACAGGAAAGAGCACTTAAGGCTTTAAGAACTGGATTAAAAACAAATAGAAATGGATATAACCTCTTTATCAGTGGTGAAATGGGTACAGGCAAGCTTACATCTGTAAGGCAGGAAGCTGAAAATTGCACTGATGATGAGATGATTAAAGATGTAGTTTATCTTGCTAATCCTTCCAATCCATATTTTCCTATCTCACTTTGCTTAAATAAAGGAGACGGTAAAAAGCTAAAAGCTTTACTTAGCTCTGCAAATGAGGGAAATTACAAAACTATTCTTGAAGAAGTAAAGGGACAAATTCCTGAAGCTACAGGCTATGCAGCTTTATTGTCTAAGAATACATTTAATGTAAATAACTACAAAGTAAATTTAGTCCTTGATAGAAGTTTAGAAGTTAAAAGACCTTTTATTGTTGAATCGCATCCAACCTTTGAAAACCTATTTGGCTATGCTGAAAAAAGTGAGGAATGTCCTCACTTAGCAATTCATATTGGTTCCTATGCTAAAGCATCTGGAGGCTTTTTAGTATTAACAGCAGCAGAGGTCCTCTCCCAAAAAGGACTTTGGGATGCTATTAAAAGGCATTTAGATTCAACAGCAATGGCGCTATCTACAAGTGGAGTTCAAGGTTCGCTTGGAAAGGATGAAAGAATAAGGCCAGAACCAATAGCACTTCCTACAAAGGTAATATTACTAGGAAGTGAAGATATATTTGATGAGCTATGTGATAAGGATGAAGGTTTTTTAAGACTTTTTAAAGTTGCTCCTCAATTTGATTACCTGATGGAAGCAAATAAAGAAAATATCCTTGGTACAATCGCATATTTAAAAAAGATTAATCCTAATATCACAAAGGAGGCTTGTGAAGAGGTCTTAAGATATTCATCCTCCATTTGTGAATCAAGAGATAAACTAACATGCCAGCTAACACTTCTTGGAGATCTAATCTCAGAAGCTACTCTATATAGTGATGGAAAAATTACAGGTGATGATGTTAAAAGAGCAATAAAAGATAGAGCTGAGTTAACAGATCTTTTAGAAGATAGAATCAACCAAGAGATTAAGGCCGGAGAATTATTAGTTAGTACTAGTGGAAAGAAGGTTGGAATAATTAATGGTCTAGCAGTAATGGACCGAGGAGCTGCATCATTTGGTACCCCTGCAGTAATTTCAGCAACTGTAGCACCTGGTAGTGAAGGTATTGTTAATATCGAGCATGAAGCAGGGTTAAGTGGAGAAATCCATGATAAAGGAATTTTAATATTACAAGGCTATCTACGGAAGAACTATGCACGTTCCTTCCCGCTTTCAATTTATGCAGGCCTTTGTTTTGAACAAAACTATAGCGAAGTCGATGGCGACTCTGCCTCATCTTCAGAGCTATATGCCCTACTTTCGGCCATTGGAGAACTTCCTGTAAGACAGGATATTGCAATTACAGGATCTGTTAACCAAATGGGAATACTACAACCAGTAAGTGGAATAAATGAAAAGATTACAGGCTTTTACCACACCTGTAAGCTTTGTGGTTTTACAAAGACTCAAGGTGTAATTATTCCTAAACAAAACATTAGATCTTTAATACTTCCATATGAAGTTGAAGAGGACATCAAAAATGGTAATTTCCATCTTTGGGCACTCTCAACCATTGAAGAAGGCATGGAGCTGTTAACAGGTCTTCCATCTAGTACTCGTGATAGAAAGGGTTTATTTAAAGTAGGTTCTTTTAATAGAGTTATTGAAGACAACCTTAAAAAACTCTACGAAAGTGGTAAGGGAAATTAATTCCAACTATACATCAATATACCTGCCGCAACAGATACATTTATTGATCCCTTTGCTCCATGCAATGGGATCTCTACTTTTCCCAAAGAATCATTTGCAAGTTTTAAACATTCTGGGGATACCCCACTTTCTTCACTACCTAAAATGCAAGTTCCTTCTGTTGGAAAAGAAAATTCTTGAATAGGAGTACCACCTAATTCAAGAGCAAAGAAAGGTCCTTTAACTTCAGCTAATGAATTAATAATAGAGTATTCAATAGATTCTATTGCACCTCTACTAGTCCTAATTGCTCTTGGAGAGGTAATATCACCACACTCATAAAGGTAAATATGCTTAATTCCAAAGCTTTCAGCAGAGCGAAAGATTGCCCCAATGTTATATGGAGAGCGAATTCTATCCAAAAGTAGATAATGAGGCTTTACTATGCGAATAGAGTTATCAAGTTTATTATCACTATCGATAATATCCCAGTCTGCTACTTCCTCACCTAAGATAGCTAAACACTTATAATATATATCCTCACCTCTTTTTAAATTACCAGCTAAAAGATCAGAAAAAGCTTTCTCAAAGTAGGCTTTATCACTAACAAGCTCAAGAGAGATGACGATATCTTTAAGACCTAAGATATATTCTTCTTCAAACTTTTCGCCCTTTGAAGCAAGAAATGCTTGGGATGCACATTTTCTAAGCTGTACACGCGGTTTTAATGTTTTAATCTTCTTCAGAGTTATCATCGTCACTTACCATACATGGTGTAACTGCAACTGCAAATTCACCTTTAATACTATCTCGAGACTCCAAAATCTTTATAATATTAGAAACACTGTCTACTTTAATCTCTTCAAAAGCCTTAGTGAGCTCACGCCCCATAGTAATTCTTGCATTTGGCATTAGCTCTTCTATTTCCTTTAAGGTTTTAACAATTCTAAATGGAGACTCATAGAAGATAAATGTCTCTTCTCTTTCAAGAAGCTGTGTAAGTCTTTTAGTTCTTCTTCCCTTCTTTGGGGATAAAAAACCTTCAAAGGTAAAAGTCTTTCCAACATTACCAGCACAAGATAAAAGAGTAATAACTGCACTTGCACCAGGGATTGGTACAATATCATGTCCTGCATTTCTTACATTTTCGCAAAGTCTTGCTCCCGGATCAGATATTCCAGGAGTTCCTGCATCTGAGCAATAAGCAACACTTTGACCTTGGTCAAGAAGAGCGATAATACCTTTACTACTTGCTTCCTCATTATGTGCATGACATGCAATAGTTCTTTTCTTTATATCGTAGTGGGATAATAATAATGAAGTATGTCTTGTATCTTCACATGCGATGACATCAACGCTTTTTAAAACATTTAATGCACGAATTGTAATATCGTCTAAATTACCAATTGGTGTTGCAACCATATATAAAGTACTCATGAAATAATCATAGTTTACAACCACTATGATTTACAACATGGATAAATTGGCTATTTATACCATTATCCATGGGGAAAATAACCATATTATCATCAAAGCACTATGTTTTTACCCCATTTTTTAAAGTTGGCACGCTAAATGCAATATAACTTACGTCAAAAAATAAAAAATTAATTCCAAGAAGGAGATAAAAAATGAACGTATTTAAGAGAATGGGAGACATCATCTCCTCAAATGTAAACAGTGCACTAGACAAGATGGAAGACCCAAAGAAGATGATCAATTTGATGATCACAGAAATGGAAGATACAGAGAGAGAAATTAAAGTATCTATAGCAGAAAAGAGTGCTGAACTTGATAGCATTAAGAGAAATATTTCATCTGCCGATGATACAGTAAAGCGTTGGGCTGAGAGAGCTCAAATGGCTGTTGATAAAGGTAATGATGAGATGGCTAAGGAAGCAATTATCGAAAAGAGAAATGCTTTAGAAACTCTCAAGGCTTTAGAAGCTAACAGTGCAACTATTGAGAATATCATTATCTCTTTAAAAGAACAGCTTAGTGAAGTAAGTGCAAAGCTTAATGAGATGAAGGCTAAGAGAAATGATCTTTTATCTCGTGCAAATGCTGCTAAGGAAAAGATTAAGGTAAATGAAACTTTAAGAGAAGCTGATAGCATTAAGTATGCAAAGCGCTTTGAAGAACTTCAATCTAGAATTGAAAAGTGGGAAGCAGAAGCTAAGGTTTTTTCAACAACTCAGCCTCAAATAAAGAGTACTAGAGAAAGTTTTGAAGAAATGGAAAGAGAAAGAGATATCGAAGAAGAATTAGCTAAACTTAAGAACAACAAGGAGAATAATTAATTATGTTTTCAGCTTACCAGAGAAGATTATTAAGAGTTCCTAATGGAATTCTCTTCGGAGTATGTGCAGGACTTGGTAGAAGACTTGGGATTTCAACATTTTTAGTTCGCCTTATCACATTCATCGCTTTCTGTGCGACTGGCTTCTTCCCGGTAGGCCTAATTTATACCATCCTTGCAATAGCCCTTCCAGTAGGACCAGAGTATTGATATTGTAATTATCCCCTTACTTGGTGCATATCTTTTTTGGAGATGTGCACCATTTTTGTCCTAAATAATTTAATTTATTTCTCTGTGACCGTTTTTAGCATTTTTAGAGTAAAGCTTAAATATTTTTGCTACTATCTAAGTCCTAGATATACAGAGGGCTCTAGAAAATTATCTTTCAATACTATTCGATACATATTTGTAAATACATAATTTGACATAAATAATATTTTCATGGAAAAGTTTATAGGAAGAGAAAAAGAACTAAAAGAATTAGAGAAAAGGTTCAGCTCTGATGCTTTTGAATTCATTATTGTTTATGGACGCAAAAGGGTTGGCAAGACCATGCTCATAGAGCAAAGTATCAATAATAGAAGATGTATTTTTCTCCAAGGCACATCAAATTT
>NZ_JAXEGN010000013.1:0-7154 GCF_034103065.1 Bullifex sp.
AACTTAAGGTATTATGATGTAGCTCCAGAAGGCATGGTTCCACTATTTAAAGAAGAGGATTTAGAGGGTGTAAGTGTAATTAATGTTTGTGGTTGGTTTGGTTTTTTAACCTACGACCATGAGTTTATCAAAAAGTGTGCAGAAAAAGGTATCACAATTCTTTTTGATACAACCCACTCTCCTCTTTACTACGATCCTCTTTCAACTTATGCAGCTGGTTCATTAAGAAAATGGATGGGTATTGCAGCAGGTGGTGTTGCTAAAAAGCTAAATGGTCCATTTACTGTCGAAATGTTAGATGCTGAAAGCCAGCACATGAAAGGAAGATATTCTTCCATGGATTTACGCTCTAAAGCCTTAGAGACTAATGATAATAAGTACAATGAAATGGCTTCAAATGTCTTCTGGGAAACAGAATTAAGACTTAGAAAGATTTTCGATGCTTATAAGTCCGATGAAAAATCTATAGAAATTGCTAAGCACTTTGATTTTGATGCTATGCGACAAATTAGGCGCAGAAACTTCACTATCTTAAGTGAAAATGCAAAGCCAAATGGATGGGAACCTGTATTTACTACTTTAGGAGATGATGACATTCCTAGCCATTACACAATATACTGTGCAGATAGAGCTGATATGGAAAAATATCTTGACCAAAATAATGTTAAGCACACAGCATTTTGGCCTCAACCTCCTATGATTGACGATATTTCTAAGTATCCTGGAGCAAAGTACATTAATACTCATGTATTATCTGTACAACTTGACCAACGCTGGAATGAAGAAGATATGCATCAGCTTATTTCTATTTTAAATATTTATGGGGCATAAAGATGATTTTAATTAAAAATGCTGATATTTATCAGCCAGAGCATATCGGGATTAATGATATTTTAATTGGTGGAGAAAAGATTCTTGCAATCCAGCCTAAAATTGATATTTCCCTTGAAGGCTTAAGAGTAATTGATGCGGAGGGTGCAATTGTGCACCCTGGCTATATTGATGGCCATGTACATGCTATTGGTGGTGGCGGTGAATCAGGAATGATTTCTAGGGTTCCGGCACTTACTGAGAAGAAAATTGCAGCTGCAGGTGTAACTACAATTGTAGGACTTCTTGGAACCGATGGAACAACTAGAAGTGTAAGAGATTTAGTTGCAAAGATTCAGGGTTACAAGGAATGGGGCCTATCTGCATATTGTCTTACAGGTAGTTATCAAGTACCAACAAAAACAATAACCGGAAGTATTGGAGACGATATTACATTTATCAATGAGATAATTGGTGTCAAGGTTGCAATTGCAGACCATCGTTGCTCATTTCCAACTACAAGTGAGTTAATTAGAATGGCTTCAGAAGCAAGAATTGCCTCATTAATGTCAAAAAAATGTGGTATTGTACACTTCCACGTTGGTGCCGATAAACTTGGTATATCCCAACTATTTGAAATCATCAATACAACTCCACTTCCAATAAAGCATCTTTACCCTACTCATATGGGTAACCATTTAGATCAAGCTGAAGAGTGGTTAAAGTTAGGAGGTCACATCGATATTACTTGTCATGATGAGGCTCCTAACCAGGTAATTAAACTCTTATCAACTAACCAAGATAATTTAACTATTTCAACTGATTCAAATGGTTCATTTCCAAAGTGGAATGAAAAGAGAGAGATAATTGGAATGGGTGCAGGCTCTATATTAGAGCTTCCAAAAACAGTTGAAGCAATTATCGATAAAGGTGTTGATAGAACAACTGCATACAAACTAGTAACAACCAATCCTGCTAAAGCATTAAGCTTTACAAGTAAAGGTTTACTAAAAGTTGGATACGATGCCGATATCGATATTGAAGTAGATGGTAAATTGCGAACCTGCATTTCAAGAGGTAATATCCTAGTTGATGAATATAATGCTAAACCTAGCATGTATGATGAGTGCGTATAATAGTTTATAGGCTGTAAGGGAATTCCCTTACAGTTTTTTTTAATATTTCATAATATATATTCATGAATAAAGAAAGTGGATTTTGGCAAAATGGAGAATATATTCTTCGATCAGCAAAAATTGAAGACTGTGAAGAGTATTATAGACAAAATTTCTCACCTCTAGATAAAGAAGTTATATATTATACAAAATCCAAAGAATACTTTTCCCATGAGGAAGTAACATCATTCTTTCGTTCAAAAATAAGTGATAAAGAGTACTATCACTTTCTATTAACAGCTAATGATGGAAAAATAATAGGAGAAAGTGTAATTAATGAGTTTAATAATGGTAGTGCTAACTTTAGAATAGCTATTTTCTCAAAATCCCACAGATCAATTGGAATTGGTTCTTGGATGATTAATAAAACTATTGAGTTTGCCTTTAATTGTTTAAAATTAACCTCTCTTGAGTTAGATGTTTATTCTTATAACAAGAGAGGTATTAAAGCTTATGAAAAAGCAGGATTTAAAATGGTGTATATCAATGAAGATGAAATACACATGATAATTGAAAATAATTAAATCCAGCCTTCGTGAGTTTCTTTGTATAGCTTTACTTCTCTATCGGCATCCTTAATTAAAGCATCCATTTCTTCTTTTGTATAACATGTTGCACCAGATGCTCTATCGTGCCCACCACCATGATAGCGTTCTGCAACTTGATTGATAGTCATAAACCTAGATCTTAATCGAACTCTAATTGTGTGGTCAGGGTTTTCAATAAAAGCGATCCAAGCTATTGAGCCCTTTATCATATTTAAGAAGGTAACACTATCACTTGATTCCTCTCTAGATAAGTTCCACTTCTCCTGCATAGCTAAATCAACGAATATATAAGCAAGTCCATTTTCTGTAACTTTTATTCTTGAAAATACATCTGATTGATATGAATAGAACTTAAAATATCTTAAATCTAACTGTGCTTGTAAGGTTTCTATATCAACCCCTTGATCAACCATTAAGCCAGCAAGTCTTAAGGTCTCTCCGGTAGTTGAAGCAAATCTAAAGCGTCCACTATCTGTATTCATACCTGTATAAATACAAGTTGCCGCATGTGAATCAATTTTTAGTTCGTCCTTAAATGTTTGATAAAAGTCTGCGATTAACTCAGCTGTAGAACTTCTCTTTTCTTCAACCCAGGAGATATCACCATAAGGATTATTATCAATGTGGTGATCAATTTTAATAACTATCTTTCCATTTAAGACTCTATCATCAGATACTCTATCACTAGTTGCGGTATCTAGAATTAGCACTAAAGATTTTTTAATATCTTCATCTGTTACATAGCCATCCTCATCACCTAAAAAAGCCATATAATCAGAATAATCTTTATTACATAGCCTAATATTTTTATCTGGATAAGTTAACTTTAAAATCCTCTGTAAGCCCTTAGTGGACCCTATAGCATCCCCATCTGGGCGAAAATGTCTAGCAATTAAAATTGAATCAAAACTCTTTATCTCTTTTAATATTTGTCTTTTAATTTCTTCGTTCATATTTATCCTAATTGAGTTTATAAGCTTTTATAATATATTTCTATAATAGTTTGAAAATCATCTAAAAACAAACATCACAGTAGAAATTGTAGTAAGTGTTAATAAGAAATAAAAACATCATACCAACGAATCTTTGTTACTTCCAGGTAGGTTCTATCATTTTTTCCAGAAAAACCTTTTGACTCCATAGCCACACACTCTGACCAGCGAATGGAATTTACAAGCATTGTGAATATTACCTTAAGTGATATAAATGATTGATTCATTCCCCTAACCTCATATGCAGTTAATACAGCTTTATACTCTTTAACCATATTTGGCATTAAATCAACTACCCACGCAGTAGAACTGCGGGGTTTGCGACTGTCCACCGGTACTGACGGCTTTTAACGGCCTCCCGGCTTTGATTCCTGCAGTTTCACATTCCGCCGAAGCGGAAGGACACACAGGTGACGTCGCATCGTGGGGTGATTGACTGCACCCCTCGGGATTTCTCCCGAAGATTCCGGATATACCGAAACCTTTGTTTTTAAGTTTTTCCATGCCTCTCTCATGGATGTTAATGGCAGCGGCACGGTCATCGTTGGTACGGAAGCCACACTTGGGACAGATATATTCATGCCTGTCCCTGTGCCTTGCATTCCTATTAACGTTACCGCAGTGCGGACAGGTCTGGCTGGTATGCCTTGGATCCACATATACAACCATGACACCGTTTGCACCTGCCTTGTACTCTATCTGATTCTGCAGATCATGATAAGGCCATGATACCAAGACGTATCTGTCCTTACGCCTTACTTCTTCAGTAGCTCCCCTTACACCAGAGAGGTCCTCCATTACAACGGCTGAACCCTGTTCAAGCTCGGCAAGAAGTGTCTTTGCGATGCATGAATTCACATCATGAATCCAGCGGTGTTCCTTCTGTCCGATAAGTTTCATCCGTCTTCTGGAAGATGGTGTCTTCCGCTTCTGAAGTGAGCGTCTTATCGATTTATACCTTACACGTACCTTTGCAGCCTCGTGCCCTGAATAAAACTTCGTATCCTTTCCGTCATAAGTGACGGCATGAAACCTGAGTCCCCTGTCTATGCCTACAACTGTTCCTGTTGGAGTATCAGGTATATCCGGTACTTCACGCTCAATTGAGACATGGAGGAATACCTTACCGTCATCACGGATGACAAGCTTTGCGGTTCCTCTTTTGCAGGTTCGGTAATGTTCATATCCCCTATCGGTGTATGAGCATCTGATACGTTTATCAAGCGTGTTGAGAGATATCGTACCTTTATGCTCATTACATGGGACGGGCAGTGACCAGTCCCTGTCAGAGACAAGATCACACTGCAGGTTATGGAAACGTATCTGCTTCCATGCTTTTACCTTCGGACGCTTAGTCTTCTGAGTGCGTCCTTTTTCATTACGCTTATCCCAGCGTTCCGCATCCTTCTCTGATTCACGTATCTGTGTGATGAGAGTGGAATATCGTGCAAGGACTGTTCTGATAACAGACTGGGTCATCTGGGACTTAAGTCTGAATTCACTTCTCAGGTACCGGTAGAGTTCATCATGAACATCACGGAATGATGGGATATTATCCATCCCCTTATTGAATATGTACTCGGATACATAATTGCAGGCATCACGGTAGGCTTCCGCCATCTTAATAAGCGGAGCCTTATCCTCAATGTAGATTCTGTACTGAGCCGTAACTGTCTGCTTCATAATATCATTATACCATATAATCAGAGTAATTTGTTACATAATAATATTTTTTCATAATTTCATTATCGGCTCTGCCCCACGGCAGAGCCGAGGGGTTTCCGCCGAATTAAAAAGGAGTTCCACTATGAAATACAAGTGTCTATAGAGTTAAAAAAATATTTTATATAAAATGCTCCCTGTTCCCTTATAATTATTTCTAGGAGTTTATATGTCTAAGATTACTTGTCCAAATTGTGGCTCTCTTATTGATCTTGATAATAATGACTATGCAACAATTGTTAATCAAGTTAGAAGTGAAGAATTCAAACAAGATGTCAAAGAAGCAGAAGAAAGAATCAAAGCTTTAATTAATGCAGAAAACCAAAGTCAAATTAATAAAATAAAAGATGACTATTTAAAACAATTAAAAGAAAGAGATAATCAAATTTCTTCTTTAAAAGAGAAAATATCAGAGGTAACACACTCTGCTGAATTGGAACTTAAAAATGCTCAAAATGCTACTAAAATTGCAGAAAGCAATCTTGATAGTGAAAAAGCTAATAGAAATGTTCTTATTGAAGCAGCAGTTCAAAAAGCAATCACAGAAAAAGAAAAAGAATTAAATAACTCTCTTAAAACTAAAGATGAAGAAATTATTAGACTTAATAATTCTCTTGATAATAAGGAGCTTGAGAAGAATATTGCTATTAATGAAGCTGTAAAGAAATTAAATGAGCAAATTGCCTAAAATAATAATACTATTGTTAAGCTTAATAGTACCATTGAGGCAAAACAAACTGAAATGGAATTAGCTATAAAAAATAAGGAAGACAATTTAAAAGCTATTATTTCATTAAAAGATGAAGAAATTGACCGCCTAAAGGACTTTAAGTCTAAACAATCTACAAAGATGGTTGGTGAATCATTAGAGGTCTATTGTATGAACCAATTTAACCAAATTAGGTCATTTGCATTTCCTACTGCCTATTTTGAAAAAGACAATGATGCCAAAAGTGGTAGTAAGGGAGATTTTATATTCAGAGATTATGTCGATAAAGATGAATTTATCTCTATTATGTTTGAAATGAAGAATGAAGTTGATACAACTACTACAAAGCATAAAAATGAAGACTTTTTCAAAGAACTTGATAAGGATAGAAGAGAAAAAAACTGTGAATATGCAATATTAGTATCACTACTAGAAGCTGATAGTGATTTATACAACACCGGCATTGTTGACGTCTCATATCGCTATGAGAAAATGTATGTAATTAGGCCTCAATTCTTTATTCAGATGATTAGTCTTCTTCGTTCAGCAGCTCTTAATGCCGCTTCATATAAAAAGGAATTATCAGAGATAAAAAATCAAAATATTGATATTTCTAACTTTGAAGCATCACTTAATGATTTTAAGGATAAGTTTGGAAGGAACTATCGCATTGCAAGTGAAAAATTTAATAAGGCAATTGATTCAATTGATGATACCATAAGAAAGCTTCAAAAAATAAAAGAAGACCTACTCTCATCAGAAAATAATCTTAGACTAGCTAATGATAAAGCTGAAGAGCTAACAGTTAAAAAACTTGTAAAGAATAATCCAACAATGAAAGCCTTATTTGAAGAAGCAAAAAAACAAGATTAAGTTAAAGATAGGAGCCTGTCGAAATCATCCCTCAATAATTTTCCCTCTAGAAAAGCTCCTATTTTCCATTTTTATTAAAATCTTTATCTGATATCAGAATAACCTTATTACATATTTTGTTTCAGATAAACTCTAATATGTTAAAATAATCAACTATGAAAAAAACTCAAACCTTTGATTTTATAATTCAAGAAGATGGATTTATCCCTGATTTCACGCAATACCGTGATGAAAGATTTTTCCCAGATCAATATTTGGGAATGTATTTAATAGTACTTAGAAATGATAAGTGTCAATCATCACCTTCTTTTGATTTTCTAAAAAA
>NZ_JAXEGN010000014.1:0-2038 GCF_034103065.1 Bullifex sp.
GAATATCTTTAAGCCATCAATAAGGGAAAAACAAAATCCCTTATAAAAAATTTACCTCCTTTTGTTCCCCTCAGAGCGGTTTACCTCCTTTTCTCCGCAGAGGGGTTTTTTATTACCTACCGATAAAGATCTTCAATTGTAAGAACTTTATAATTTGAATTATAAATGATTAATTATTACACCTTTGTGGTGACACCACTCTTAGAAAAAATAATAAAGCTTTTATTTTCTTTATTTATACAAAGTGCTGACTGCTCTAAATCTTTAAGCTGCTTAAGATCAAACTTCTCATTAGTGTATTTGCATTCACAAATTATTGCATTCTCATCGTCTAATGCAAGAATATCGATTTCTTCCTGTTTCTTTAATATCGGGTTATTGCCCCACCAACGGCCAATTTCTTGTGGATAAAATGGCATTTTCCCAAGATAAAATTGTTGTTTTAGATATGCTTTACAAATGTCCTCAAAGCGCTTTCCTATGAATGCATTTAATTTCTCATTTGTCATTTCTTTTTCATAAAATATCTCTGGAGAAATGAAACCATTTAGAATATTGCGGTGCTTAAATATGAATGCAAAATAGAAAGCAAAATAATTATCCGATATTGAATACAATGTATTTCTAATTCTATCTTTTTCTCCACATGGAATTTCTTTTTTTATATAGCCTAAATTAATTAATACAGAAATATATTTTGATATTTTAGCAGAATCTTCTCCAACTTTATCTCTAATAGTATTTAGATTTGAAGCTCCTGAATTAATTGCTAACATTATATTTTTATAAAACGAAGTCTCTTTTAGTTCCATGCGTAATAAGTTTTCTACTTCGTTAAAAAGATATCCTGTGGTAGATAGACAATTCTTAATTATATTTTCTCTTATTGATAAGCTATCGTCAAATAGAGAAAGATATAAAGGAGTTCCGCCGAGAATTGAATATACTGTTAAAGCCTCCTCATTTGAATATTTAGGGAAAAACTCTTTTGCTTCCAAGTATGAAAAAGGTTCTAATTTAAGTTCTGCAGTTTTCCTACCATATAAGGGTTTTGTAGAATCATCAATAATATCCTCAATAGTTGAAACCTCTGAACCGCAAAGTATTAGAAATACATTTTTTTGCTTCAATACTCTGTCAATTGCATTTTGGAGTATGGAATCGAAAGCAGGATTTGAGCTATGTAGATAAGTAAATTCATCAATTATTATAACTAACCTTTGTTTTAACTCTATATCCTTAAAAAAGGAAAAAACATCCTTCCAGGTTTCGAATGAATTAAGAAAAGTGCCAAACTTTAATACATTATTAAGTTCTTCACAAAAGCTTTTTACATTTGATTTTTCAGCTGATTTATCAGCAGTAAAGAATACTGTATTATTTTGATACTTTTTTTAAAAATGATTGAGAAGGTATGATTTACCTACTTTTATTCTTCCACGAAGAATGAGCATTTCAAATTTCTGAGAATTGTATAATTCCTCTAGTAGCTTGAGCTCTTTTTTTCTACCTATGAAGATATTATTCTGCACTATTAACTCCTTGGTAAGTAACTTTCGAATAACTAACTTTGGAGTTAATAATGTAAAATTATCTTGTCAGTTCTAAAATATAAACTATTCATCCTTCTCTTCTTGTTTATTTGCTTTTGCTTTAAACTTTTGTGAGGCTTCCTGCATTTTCAACCTACCTTGTCGTTTCAGTTCTGCTTCAGTTATCGGTTGAATCTTGTCTATAGGACGACCTGAGGTAAATTGCCTTATCATGCAATCTGTTTCCTCTGCGCCTACTGCCTTTGGATAATTTATAAAGCCATGTACTGTACCTTTTATTTCAATATAGTTAGCATTTGAGCCCGATACATTTAATGCATTAGCAAAAAGCCTTCCATCATCCTTAAGAGGATCAAATTCGGCACCAATTATTAAAGTATCTGGGAGTCTAGAAAGATCTTGAGCTAAAAGAGGTGAAAATAGTGGTGATAAAATATCCTTTGGCTCTCTTTGGTAGCAGCTAATATAAAACTTCATCATTTTAT
>NZ_JAXEGN010000015.1:0-4856 GCF_034103065.1 Bullifex sp.
TCTTGAAAAAAATGATATTAATCTATTTTTAGTCTTCTTTTTCATCATTCATAACTCAATGCTTCAATTGGATCGAGTTTAGATGCTTTAGCTGCAGGATACCAGCCAAAGAAAATACCCACGAACATACTAAAGCCGAGGGATAGTAAAATTGCACCATAACTAAAGTGTAACTCCCATCCAACAACATTTATTATAGCATAACTTATGAAAACGCCCAAGCCAATACCTATTACACCTCCAAGGATGGTTAGTGTAATTGCTTCAACTAAGAATTGTCCTCTAATTACTTTTGGAGAAGCTCCTAACGCCTTTCTGATTCCAATCTCTCTAGTTCTTTCAGCAACAGATACAAGCATAATATTCATTATTCCGATACCACCAACTAAAAGTGATATTGCAGCAATTGCAGCTAAGAATGAAGTAAATGTACCAGTTACTTGGTCAGCCATTTCAACAATTGTAGCAGCTGAGAATACGGAAAAATAATCTGATCCAACTAAGTTATTCAAATACTCTTCTATTTTATTACTAATATCGGTTGCATTTTGACCTTCAACAACCTTACATGTATATGAAGAGACCTTAGTCATATTCATAAAACGCTGCTCAAAAGTGTTGATTGGAATAAATATTGAAGAGTTAAAGCTTGCACCAAGGGTAGCATCCTTTTCATCAAGTACACCAACTATTTGATATCTCTTAGACTGTGTTCTGAATATTGATATATATGAACCAACAGCATTACCTGCAGGGAAAAGCTCTTTAGCAATATCACTACCAAGTATTACAACTTGACGGCGATTGATATTATCTAGAGCACTAAAATATTCACCATATAGTAACTCCGTATTCATGATATAAAAATAGTTTGATGTTACACCCTGTAGTGATACAGTTTTTATCTCTTGCCCAGATCTAATTCTTGCATTTGAAGAGTAAATTGGAAGCACTGTTTCGATTCCTGAAACATTACTCATCAAGGTATCTCCAAACTGAATGTCAAATACATTACCCTTTCTATTGTTTCCTTGAGGATAAATAGAAACTAAGTCTATACCTCCAACATTCATTGAACTTGTAATAGAAGCAGTTGCACTTTGACCTAAATTAAGGATTGCTACAACAGCACCTACACCAATAATAATACCAAGAAGAGAAAGCAGTGTCCTCATCTTGTTATGAACCATAGAGGTTAATGCAATTTTTATATTTTCAAATACCATCAATAGCCCTCCACGGTTATGCCGTCCTTGATATAAACTTGGCTATTACAGCGCATACCAAGCTTTCTATCGTGAGTTACGAATATTACAGTTCTTCCTTCTTCATTTAGCTCTTGGAAGAGTTCCATGATTTGGTCACCAGTTTTACTATCTAGAGCACCAGTTGGTTCATCTGCAAGTAAGATTGCAGGGTCATTAACAAGTGCTCTAGCAATAGCAACTCTTTGCTTTTGACCACCAGAAAGCTCAGAAGGAAGGTGCTTCATTCTTTCTTTTAATCCAACTCTCTCTAGTAGCATCTCAGCTTTTTCTCTTCTTTCATGAGCACCAACGCCTGCATATAATAGAGGAGTCATAACATTTTCGATTGCAGTTTGCTTACCTAAAAGATTAAATTGCTGAAATACAAAGCCAACCTTTTTATTTCTTAAAAAAGCAAGTTCATCCTCATTCATATTACTTGTACACTCACCATCAATTCTTAAAAATCCACTAGTAGGTGTATCAAGACAACCAATAATATTCATTAGTGTACTCTTTCCAGAGCCACTAGGTCCCATTATAGCGGTAAAGGAACCACGAGGGATGGAAAGCGTTACACCATCAAGTGCCTTTACACAGAAGTCACCAACTATGTAATAGCGCCTAACGTTATAAAGCTCTATCACATTATCCATTATCTACCACCTTGGTTTCCACCTGGCATACCCATCATCATCATGTTGGCACCAGACTTTGTATATGTGAGGATATCACCCTTTTTGATGTCTCCTGAAAGTAACTGACAGTATCCCTCTCCTAAGTATTTAACTCTTACATTAACTGTTTCTGTTGTTCCATCTGCATTCTTTTTCTCTACTGTTGTAACACCACCTCTACCTGTAGTAATTGCAGCTTGAGGAATTAAGAGCATTTGTACATCCCCTTCAACTTGAATTGTACCTTCAAAGCTATAGCCCGGCTTTAATGAAGCTGGAGGATTTTCAATTGTTAACTCAACAGATACAACACCAATTCCCTGGTTTGTATAAGTTGCAAGCATAGGAATATATGTAACTACAGCTTCAACGGTTTCTCCTGGAAGGGAATCAAAAGTTAAATATGCCTTTTGACCTAAGGAAACCTTAGCCATATCAATTTCATCAATTTGAACTGTAGCCTTTAATTTAGATACATCAACAATGGTCATTACCTTAGAGCCCGCTTCAAAGTAATCTCCCTCACTAACAGATACAGTTGCAACAGTTCCATCGAAGTTAGCTACAAGGTTTGTATATTCAAGATTGTTTTCAGCATTCTTTAATTGAAGTTTTAAAGTTTCTAATTGAGAAACTGAACCAGAAAGCTCTGCTTGTTTAATTTGGTTTTGAATATTTTTTACTTGATATGTCTGACTTGTGTTATCAATAGAAGCTAAAAGCTGACCTTTTGTTACGCTATCACCTTCTTTAACATATACACCAGTAACAGCACCAGTTGATCTAAACTTAGATTCTTGAGTATCGTAAGCCTCAACATAACCTGAAAGATCGATTACTGAGGTATAGACATTTTCCTCAACAGGAACCTCAACTGTTGTAACAGCTCCAATCATAGCCTTTGCTTTATCTTCAAAATCTTTCTTTACCTTGTTGTAATAAGTTAGGCCAACACAAATTAAGATTAATACAATTACCCATGTAATTAGCTTCTTAATTCTCTTCTTTCTCTTTTTAGCATTATATTCATCACGAATAGCTTTTTCTTGCTTTTCGGCTTCACTCATTATTACATCATTTTTGATATCTGCCATTTTTTATTATCTCCTAAGGCTATAGATTTAACATCTTAATTTTATTAGCAAGTGTTAGTCCGTCTAACACTAAAACTGTTTGAGTATATTCATCGAGCTTTACATTAAATTCAGCATCCTTTAACTCTTGTTCAGTGGCAAGGCCTGCCTCATAATAAGCTCTAACATTCTCTAAATTAGCTTTCAAATAATCTGAGTTTGCAGCAGTTTGAGAACAAGAAAATTCATATTGCATTACCTCTAACTGAAGAGCATTAAAAGACTGTAGATAAGATGTATATTCATCTTGAAAACTATTAGTTGCACTAATTAAATTATTCTCAAGAACCTTAAGCTGTAATTCATCAGCTTTTGCAGCAGTCTTATTACTCCAAGATCCTGAAATAGTAACACTTGGAGTATCAAAAGAAGTGTTATTAAGATTATATGATGAAGAAAGAGATGTACCGAGTGACCAATTACCGTTTGAATAAGTAGCACCTGCTGATGCACTAAGTGCTTTTTGACTAGCTATTTCATTTTTTATCCCAGTTCCTGAAACACTTCCATTAACTTTTACATTTTTAGGATTAATTAAAGCATTCTTTGCTTCAATATTATTTTTAGCTATTTCAACATCAATACTTTTAATAATTACATTAGTATTACCAGTGGATAAAGAAGCTAAAGATAATTCTGGATTTGGAAGGTTTTCAACGCCCTCCCATTCAAGACCAGTTAAATCTTTATATTGCTTCTTAGCATTCTCATACTGTCTCTCATATGCAGAGAGTGTATTCTTTGAAAGCTCTAACTGGTTAGCCAATTGATTATAAGTAATTGATGAAGTAGTAATTTGACCTAAAGTTAATTTATCATTTAATGACTTTTCACTCTTTTGAATTGAATACTTTTGATTTTCAATATTCTTTTCTAAGTTAATTAATGATTTCATTAAGCTAATAACTGAGTTTTCAAAGTTCAGTAGTGAATATTGGTATGAATACTCACTTTGAAGAGCACTCTTTGAATTTGAAAGAGCAGTTATTATATCACTATCATAACCAGATAAATCAAAGGTGTGGCTTACAGAAATAGATGGTGTAAAGCTTAGTTTTGAAGTATCACTATAGCTCATTGAAAATGGAGTTGTTGCTGAAATAGTAGTAGAACCATCATTAGGAAGAACTATAGTTACAGTAGGAGTAATAGATAAATCAGGAGAAACTTGTGCTTTACCTGAAATAGTAATATTTACTTCATCCTCTAATTCTGATTTTTCAATTGTTAACTTCGAGTTTAAATATGATATTTCAGCATTTTTTAGACTGATATTATTTTCTTTAGCACTACTAATAATATCAGAGTAATTACTTGCAAAAATACCCATAACAGCTAAGAATAAAATCATAGCTGTGAATACTATTTTTTTCATTATAATTTCCTTTGCTGTAAATTTAATGTGTAAAAATGTAAAAAACAATATTTTAAAATGTGTTTTATGTGTAATCTTTAAATTTTTATGCAAATAAATAATTTGACATATCTTTTGATAATATTATATTAGGAAGATAAAGGAAAAATCTATGAGTGATGAAAATAATCTCTACTTCGAGAGTAAAAAACAGAAGTCTGAAAATGAACCAGGAATACACAACGATAAAGGATTAAATCCTAACACTAAAAAGAAATTTTCTTTCACAATCATATATTTTATCATAATGATTGCAATAATCATTTTGATGAATAATATGCTCTTTAAAAGTCATATGGAGCCTATAGAAATTGAGTATTCAACTTTTAAATCTATGGTTAGTGAAGGAAAAATTCAACAAGTAGTATTCAATGAAAATACATAC
>NZ_JAXEGN010000016.1:0-17016 GCF_034103065.1 Bullifex sp.
TTCTATGGTTTTACAATGAGTATGCTATGGCCACAAATGGAAGCTTGGATCACAAGAGGAAGTGAAGGAGCTGAACTAAACAAGCTAACTAGTTCATTTAACTTTTCATGGAGCTTTGGTACTGGAATAAGCCCATATTTAGCCTCAATGCTAGTAATTGTTACACCTTCTTTGGGCTTACTTGGTGGTGCTATTATTTTCTTTGTTATCTTTCTTTTAATTGTAGCTTTATCTCTAAATAAGGAAATAAGAGCAATAAAACCAGAAGCTGATGTGATAAAGAGTGCTGATAGCAGTGAGGACCATAGTACTCCACTTCGTTTTGATTCATATATTGCAGTATTCTTAGTTTATAGTGCTCTATCTGTTGTTCTTAATATCTTCCCTCTTTATACAAAGGAAGTATTAACCATAAGTGAGAGTACAAATGGACTATTGCTACTAATTAGAGGTATTGCAACCTGTTTTGCATTTATCTACTTTGGATCTGTTTCATGGTGGCAATTTAAGTTTAAATACATAATTGGTGCAGAAGCTATCTTTGTTGCTCTTTTATTTATCTTTGCAAAGAGTACATCTGTATTATCACTTGGCTTATTTATGCTTTTATTTGGAGTTATCTTTTCCCTATGCTATAACTTTTCAATTTTCCATGCAGCTTCAGGAGCTATAGATAAAGGAAAGAGAATGATGATACATGAATGTGTATTAACTGTTGGCCAGGTAATCGGAGTTACAATTGGTGGAACTATTTATGAAAAATTAGGATACACTAACGTTCTTATAGTTATTGCTGTAATTGGTATTGTTTTTATTATTTCACAGTGCACAGCTTATGCATTAAGGAAAAAGAAAAGCACCTCAAAGTGAGGTGCTTATGGGCCCAGGTGGATTTGAACCACCGACCTACGGGTTATGAGTCCGCAGCTCTAACCACTGAGCTATAGGCCCGTGTTTGATAATATAGCAAGCATTTTTATTATTTTCAAGTAGGATTATTTGATGATATTATTGTTAAAATAACGGAGGCTATTTACATGTTAAAAAAGATATTATTAACATTAGTTATCTTTGCTCTAGTAATTACTTCAGCTTTCTCAGCTCCTTTAAGATTTGTATTTGGAGACCTTGGACAGCACCCTGAAATATTGATGGGATTTGCTCCTTCCTATCTTTTAAGTGGTGTTGGCTACAGAGGCTTTGAATTAAGAGAAGGCGATGTTAGCGAAATTCAGTTATTGCTTGGATTTGGTTATAACCAAAGAAAGGTATGGCAGGATAAATATACTGGAAAAGTTATTGATAAAGATCCAATTGTATATGATGTTTTACAAACTGATTTAGTTTTAAGATTTGTTCAAGGTTTTGGTACAAGCCCTGTTGCAGGTAAAGATTTAGTTTCTTTAACTTTAAGCTATGAAGGTAAGCTTGAAGCAAACGTCAATAGCATGGTTAAGGGTAAATTAAGAAAAAATAATAATACTTCTGAGATTAAGAGTCTTAATTCATATCTTGAGAGTTCTAATTACCAGGGATCAATTTATCCTGATTTAAAGGGTGACCATATGATGCTTGCTAATATGGTTAACTTCCAAGCTAAGCTTGATATGATGGATGATAAAATGACTAAATCTGATGGTTTTGTTGCAAAGGCTGATATCAAGTGGGCACCAGGAGCATTGAACCATATACTTTCAGGAGAAGCAGATTTCTACTCTCTTACACTAAATGCAGTTGGTGCAAAGACTATCTTTGAATATGCTGAAAATGGTAGCGACCTCTTTACTATTACTCTAGTTGATAGAGCAAATGTGAACTGGACAGATGGAAGTAAGGTTCCAGTCTTTGCTCAAGGTCCTGTATCACTTGGTAGAAAGGTAAGAGGCTTTAATACTTGGACATACAATACTCAATTTAGTGCTGTTAATAACTTCGATATTAGATTCGCAGGTCCAAACCTTGGTGTTAAGGGTATATTTCCAAGAGCTAATTTATTCTTTGATGTAGGTTATGGCTGTGGTAAATATTTTAACACACAATATGATGGATCTAACTTCTTAATGAGTACAGGTGTACAAGTTACTGTATCATTCTTTGACTTCATCGATCTTGGTTACCAAGTATCATATTTATTCTCAGGTAATAAGTTTACTGATGGTGAAAAGAGAGTTGTTGGTAACTTCACCTTCTTCCTAGATTTCTAAGCAAAAAAAAGGAGATGCTCGTTTTGGGTATCTCCTTAAATCTTAATTATAAGGGTTAGCTTCGCCTTTTATTAGAGGCTCTGTAATTCCTATTTCTGAAAGTGTTTTCATAACACTTTCAAGTTTATAAGACTGAACATATTTTACACTTATTCTAACTAACCCCTGTCCAACTATCTCAATTGAAGGCTTAAGCCCTGCTTCTTTTATTTTTGAGTATACATCATATGCATTTTTAGTATTTGTGTATGACCCTATTTGAAGAGTATACCAACCAGTCTCTTCGCCTTTTAAATACTTTGTTTCAGGTACTTCTGGTTCGCTTAAAACCTCAATATTTACTTCAGCAACACCTTTATCATATATTCCAAGTTCTTTAGCTGCTCTTGGAGTTAAGTCAATTGTACGACCTTCAACATATGGACCTCTATCGTTAATTTTTACATCAACAAACTTATCTTCATGGCTAACTCTTACAATTGAACCAAATGTTAGAGTTTTATGTGCTGCAGTTAATGCATTGTTATCGAAGACTTCACCATTAGCAGTTAGGGCATTTTTTTTATCTGCTGTGTACCAGGAAGCTACCCCACTTTGGGCAAAAAGTGAAGATGTGATAGTTAGTAATAGAATAATTAATGTAAGCTTTTTCATGAGCTAAATATATATCAGGTTTAACAAATTATAAAGTCTTTTCAGCAGTGGTAATAAATTAGCTTTTATGCGATAATTATCGGCTATGAGTGATATACAAAACCATTGGGCAGATATATATGCCGACAAGATTATAAGAGAGAAGGGTGATAAAGAAGTTTATACTTGTGCAAGTGGTATCACACCTTCAGGAACTGTACATATTGGTAACTTTAGAGAGATTATTTCTGTAGAGTTAATTGTTAGAGCATTAAGAGCTAAAGGTAAGAATGTAAGATTTATCTATTCTTGGGATGATTATGATGTATTTAGAAAGGTTCCTAAGAATATGCCTAATCCTGAGCTCTTAGAGACATATCTTAGAAAGCCTATTACATTAGTCCCTGATACAACTGGCAGAGCTGATAACTATGCAAGAGGCAACGAGCTTGATGTCGAAAAGATTCTTCCAACCGTTGGTGTTAATCCTGAATACCTTTATCAAGCTGAAAGATATCGCTCTAGCATGTATGCAGAAGGCATGAGAAAAGCTTTAGAAAAGAGAAGTGAAATTAAAGCAATATTGGATGAGTATAGAACAGAGCCTCTTCCAGAGTCTTGGTGGCCAATTTCTGTTTTCAGCTCTTTCACTGATAAAGATACTACTACTATCTTAGGATGGGACGGTGAATGGGGTATTACTTATCGTGATGATTCAACTGGACAAGAAGAGACTATTGATTTAAGAACAACTCCATATGCAAAGCTTCCATGGCGTATTGACTGGCCAATGAGATGGGCACGTGAAGGTGTTGATTTCGAGCCAGCTGGTAAGGACCACCACTCAGAGGGCGGTTCATTTGATACATCTAAAAAGATTGTTAAGCTTTTTGGTGGAGAAGCTCCTGTTTCCTTCCAATATGACTTTATCTCAATTAAAGGTCGTGGTGGAAAGATTAGTTCTTCATCAGGTGAAGTTATTTCTCTTTATGATGTACTTGAGGTTTATACTCCAGAAATTTGTCGTTACCTATTTGTTTCAACAAGACCAAATACAGAGTTTTCAATCTCATTTGACCTTGATGTATTAAAGATCTATGAAGACTATGATAACTGTGAAAGAATTTATTTTGGTCTATTGGATGTAAATGAGAAGAGAAAGGCAAAGGAAAAGAGAATTTATGAACTTTCTCAAGTTGGTGAAGTTCCAACAGAGCCAAGCTATCAAATTCCATTTAGACATCTTTGTAACCTATTACAAATCCATGGCGGTGATAAGGATGCTGTTCTTGCAACTTTAACAGATATCACACCAAGCCAAAAAGAGAGATTAAAGGTTAGAATGTCTTGTGCTTGGGCTTGGATTACAACCTTTGCTCCGGAGGAGTTCAGATGGTCTTTAAGTAATGCTGATACACCTCTTGTTGAAGTAAATGATAATGAAAGAGCAGCTTTAAAAGCTTTAGCTAAGGCTGTTGAAGAAAACCTTGATGGTAAAACAGAAAAGGAGTTCTCAAATTATCTTTACAGTGCTGCAGAGGCAGGTAGTTTAGAAAGTAGTGCTTTCTTCTCCCTTGTTTACCGTGTATTAATTGGTAAAGAAAGAGGACCTAAGCTTGCTGGTTTTATTAAGACTTGTGGTAAGGATAAAATCCTTCCTATCCTTAGTAGGTATTAAGCAATAATGGACGTATTACTATTAAATGGTTCACCACATGAAAAGGGCTGTACTTTTACAGCCCTTACTGAGGTAAAAGAAACACTTGAGAAAGAAGGCCTTAGTGCAGAGATTGTTAATATTGCTAAAGAAGGTTTTACCAAAGAAGATGTTGATAGAGTTGCTACATTAGCTCTCGAGGCTGATGGTTTAATTATTGGCTCTCCTGTATGGTATGCATCCTCATGCGGGCTTTCAAATTACTTCTTAGATTTATTGTTTTCAAAAATTGGCTCTAAGATGAGAATGAAGTTTGGTGCCTCTGTTGTGCCTTGCAGAAGAGGTGGTGCTTCTTCAACTTTTGATCAATTAAATAAGTATTTCACAATTTCTCAAATGCCAATTGTTTCTTCAAACTATTGGAACCAAGTTCATGGAAATACTCCTGAAGAGGTTAAACAGGATGTTGAAGGAATGCAGACAATGAGAATCTTAGCACGTAATATGGCATATTTAATTAAGGCTGTTAGAAGTGCTGCTTTACCACTTGGTGAAAGTGAAGCTAAAATAAAAACTAATTTTATTAGATAGTACTATGAATATTGGTGATATGATGAAATTTAAGGGGGCTTGGGATAAATTCTCAGCTTCCCATCCTCAGTTTGTAAAGTTTCTTTCTTTTATGGCTTCTTCTCCAATTGAGAAAGATACAGTGTTTCGCTTAAGTGTAGAGCGTCCAGGGGCCGAGAAAGAGATAAAGACTAGCATTAGAATTACTGAAAGCGATCTTGAACTTCTTCAATTATTAAAGTCGATGGCTAAAAAATGAATGATAATCAAGCATTACAGCTTCTTAAACTATTAACAGACGAAGAGTCTAAGAAAAAGGCTAAAGAATTACTTCAAAGCTTACGTTCGACTATGTCTTGTTACCAATGTGCATTGATGGAAGTTGAGACAAAGTTTAAGGTGCTAAATGAGCGTTTTTCCTTAGACCATGAACGTAATCCTATTGATATGATAAAAACTAGGATTAAATGTGCAGAGAGTATAAGAGAAAAACTTCAAAGAAAGGGCTTACCATTAATCCCATCCTCTCTTGAAAAACTCGATGATATTGCAGGAATTCGTGTTATTTGCTCATTTGTTGATGATATTTATATGCTTTCTGATTGTCTTTTGCAGCAAGATGATATTTTCTTAATAAACAAGAAGGACTATATTAAAAATCCAAAAGAAAATGGATATAGAAGTCTTCATCTAATAGTAGAGACTCCAGTGTTTTTAGAAAGTGGAAAGCGTATGATGAGAGTTGAAGTACAGCTTAGAACTATTGCTATGGAGTTTTGGGCAAGCCTTGAGCATCGTTTGAGATATAAAAAGAACCTTTCAGATGAAGTTAATCAACTTACTTTAAAAGAGCTTTCTGAATGTGCATCTGATGCTGCAAAGCTTGATGTAAAAATGCAAAAGATAAGAGATTTAATTGAAAGCTGTTAAAGAGTTTTAAAAATCTTATCTAGTACTACCTGGTTTGTTCTCCATTTTGCTTGAGCCTTAACTCTTAAGTCTAGTTGGAGAGTAGAACCAGGGAATATTTTCTTTATTTCCTTAAATGATTCTTTTCTAATTTTTTTAATATTCTCTCCACCTTTACCTACTATGATACCTTTTTGGCCATCACGTTCTGTGATAATAAAGGCTCTAACCCAAACACTTTTTTCTTCTTCATTGTACTCAATATCTGCAACTTCAACGTATATTACATGAGGAAGCTCGTCATCAAGCAAATTAATAGTTTTTTCTCTAATAATTTCAGATATTCTAAACTCAAGAGGTTGGTCAGTATATGCATTTTCGCTATAAAGAAGGTCTCCTTCCTTTGCTAATTTAAAAAGGGCAATTAAAACTTCATCAACACCTTCATCGTTTAAGCCACTGCACTCTAGGATTTTTTCGGCATTGATATTATGGTTAATAAAGAAGATAGCATCTTTTTTCTGCTCTTCGCTTAAGATATCACTTTTATTTAATACAGCAATAATTGGGACCTTTACTTTAGATAGAATTTCAGCAATTGCTTCCTCTTCTTCTTTTAAAGCTCTAGAGGCATCAACAAGGTATAAAATCATATCACTTTCCCCGAGTGCTGATACGGTGATATCTTGCATCCTTTTGTTGATAGTTTTTCCTCCAAGGTGGTAACCTGGAGTATCTGTAAAAATTAATTGACCTCTTTGGTCTGTATAAATTCCTCTAATAGCATTTCTTGTAGTTTGAGGAGTAGGGGCAGTGATTGATACCTTCATCTCACAAATTGTATTAATTAATGTTGATTTTCCTACACTTGGTCTTCCAATTACAGATACTGTTGCACACTTCATATTTTACCGTCTCTTTTCAACTGTTAGTTTTTTGATTATACTGAAAAACATGAGTGAAGAAAAGAAGAAAGAAGTAGCAGATAATCCTGCTCTTAACGATAAATTGTTAAAAACACGTTCTGTAATGCTTACAGGTGAGATTTCTAAAGAAAGTGCTGACCAAGTAATTAGACAGCTCTTAGTTCTTGATAGTGAATCAACACAGCCAATTACAATGTATATCAATTCTCCAGGTGGTGATGTTGATGGTGGCTTTGCAATCTATGATACAGTTAGATTTATCTCCTCTCCTGTTACAATGGTAGGTCTTGGTCTTGTTGCCTCTGCTGCATCATTAGTGTTATTAGCTGTTCCTAGTGAAAGAAGAGTAGGTCTTCCTAATTCATCCTACTTAATTCACCAACCATTATCAAAGATGCAGGGTGTAACAGCTGATGTTATGATTCATGCAAATGTAATAGAACGTTTAAGAACTAAATTAGATTCAATTATTGCAGAAGCTACAGGAAAAACACTTGAAGAAGTAAGTAAAGATACAGAAAGAGACCACTGGCTATTTAGTGATGAAGCTTTAAAGTATGGTCTTATTTCCAAAATAATAAATAAAAAAGAAGAGTTAAATTAATCACTGATTGGGTTGCTACTACGGCGACCCTTTTTTATTTTCTTTTCTGGTAATTCAGATTTAATCAAATTAATGTAGCTAACTAATAAATCCTTATTTTCGATATCTAAAATAGGATATAAGCTTGCACCTTCATATGGATAACCTTTTTCTATTTCAGGATAGTTCTCTTCTCCAATCTTTGTTGATTTAACATAGAAAATATCATCACAAACGAATCCTAGGACCTTTGAGTCGATATAAATACAATAATCGCCAAACATCTTTTTAAATGTAATAAGACCACACTCTGAAATTTGATCAACTAGATACTGAACAATCGATAAATTAGAAGCCATAGATGTATTTTAACACTTTTTTTTAATTTTTTTTCTATTATTAATATGAAGTACTTTATTTTAACACTTATTTTACTAGTCTTTGTTTCCTGCGAAGCAAGAATCCCTAATTCAAGCAAAGGATTAAGTGTCATCACGTATAACTTATATAATATGTTTGATGATATTGATAATGGTAACGAGCACACAGCTTATCATCCCTCTTCAGGCTATACAGGTCGTGATTTTGATAAACGTATTGAATCATATTGTGCTCTTTTTAAAAAAGAAGAATTTGATGTAGATATAATTTTCTTTCAAGAAATTGAGAGTGAAAGAGTATTAGTCTCTTTATTAGATAAAGGAATGAGAAGACGTGGATTCCAATATTATGGTATTGCAAAGATAAATAATGTACCAAATACGGTTGGTTTTATTAGTAAAATAAAGCCGTATGAAGTTAAAATACATCTTGCCGCTTCTGATAGACCTATCCTTTCATTAGAAGTTATTAAAGATGGAGAACAGTATAAAATCTTTAATTTACATGCAAAAAGTAATCTTGGGGAGGAAGAAGAAAATAAAAAAGAGCGTAAGGCGTTAGCAAGGCATATTAATAATTTGATTAATCCAGATGAGAAGGTAATAATTTTAGGAGACTTTAATAGTAGCGTTTCAGATGATATGCTTTCTCTAAATCAAGAAGAAGATTCAATCTTTGTTTCTTTAGATAGCAAAAATATAGCTTATGGAAGTTTTTATGATGCGACTGAAGATGTATATTTTCCTCTAAATGGGGATGGAACTTACTTTTATATGGGGAAGTGGTATTACTACGATAAAATATTAATTTCGTCATCAATTGCTAGTAATTCTAACTTTTCCTTTAAAATTCTTAATTTAGATTTTTTAAGTAAAGATGGTTTTCCTCTTCGTTATGATAACTCTTCTGAGTGTGGTTATTCAGATCATTTTGCGTTAAGATTGGATTTAAAATAGGTAATATATTATGGATGATATTAGAGAAATTTTAACTGGTGGACAAAGCTTTAGTTGGACAGAAGAAGATAACTGTTTTTCTGCAGTGTTAAATGAAAAAGTATATAAAGTTAGAAGTGAAGCTGATTTTTACCAAGATTCTTATTTAAAAGCTTATTATGATTTAGATTTTGATTATCAAAAGGCAAGGCTTGAAATTGCTAGTAAAGATGAACTATTAAAGAGTGCTGTTGAAAAATTTCCGACTCTTAGAATTTTGCGCCAAGATCCTTGGATTACATTAATAAGTTTTATATTAAGTCAAAATAACAATATTAAAAGAATTAAAGGTCTCTATGATACCTTGTCAAGAAATTATGGTCATGAAGTAGAAAAGGGATATTTTTCTTTTCCAACTCCAGAGGAGCTAGGTAAAACTAATATTAATGAATTAAAAGAATTAAAAGTAGGTTTCAGAGATAAATACATAATGGATGCTATTGAAAAGGCTGATGTCCTAAATGGTCTTGAAAATCTTGAATACAGTGAAGCTGAAGAGAGATTAATGACAATAAAGGGTGTTGGTAAGAAAGTTGCATCGTGTATTTTGCTTTTTGGCTACCACAAAATGGAAGCTTTCCCGATAGATGTATGGATTAAAAAGGTATTAGCTACATACTATCCAGGAAAGCCTATTTCATACTTTGATCCTTATCCTGCCTTAGCTCAGCAATATCTGTTTTCTATGGCAAGATATATTAAACTTTAATCATTGTTTTTAAACTTAAGTTCATAAAAGATTTGTTCAAGCTCGAGACCAATATTAATGTTGTGAACAACTGGAATAATACCTTGACGAGTCTTTTGTGGCTTAAGTGTAATTGGTGAGAAATTTAAAACTCCTGTAATACCTGCATCTAGAAGGTTCATATAACATTCTTGAGCGTTTGATTCAGGAACTGTAATAATTGCAACTTTTACATTATGTACCTTTATTACCTCATCAAGTCTTGAAAGAGGATAAACAGGAATAGGGTGGGATGGATTTGAATATACTACAGGATCGGTATCGAAGCCCGCAACAACTTTAATTCCATCTGGTTCAAAACCTTGGTAGTGCATTAATGCTTTTCCTATTCTTCCACAACCAATGACTATTACATTTTGGTTTTCACCTTTACCAAGAATATTTCCTATTATTTCTATTAATTCCTGTATTTCATATCCACCACGCTTTTGGCCATGTATCTCAAGTAGAGAAAAGTCTTTTCTTACAATTGCTGCAGATACTCCGGCTGCATCAGCAAGATTATGTGCAAATACTTTTTCTAATCCGATAGCACGTAATCTATTCAGGGCTCTATAGTAACGTGTTACTCTAATAAGCATATCATTATTCATACTATTAATCCTTTTAATGTGAAAAATAGTACATAAATTAGATATCTTAGTCAAATAAATATATTGATAATCATTATCATATCCTAATAAGTAACATCAAATGGTATTTAGTATTTGAAATAATAGTCGAAAATACTGTATGATATGTGCAATAAAAAACTTAGGAGGAGTTATGTCACAGAGTTTGTTTTCTGATGATCTACTTTCATTTATTGAAGAGTGGAAGAACAAGCCGGGCAATTTAATTATGGTACTCCACCGTGTGCAGTCAGAAATTGGTTATATCTCAAGAGAAGCTGCAGACGAGGTATCACGTTTGCTCGATGTACCACTTGCCACAATTTGGGGTGTTGTAACCTTTTATCACTTCTTTAAACTAAATAAGCCAGGTAAGTATAATATTCAAGTTTGCCTTGGTACAGCTTGTTACTTAAAGGGTGGTGATATGATTATCGAGGAACTAGGTATCCAAAAGGGCTTAGATATCGATGGTCTAACAGAAGATGGAAAGTTCTCTCTTCAGGCAGTACGCTGTGTAGGTTGTTGTGGGCTTGCACCTGTAATGACTATTGGAGGAGAGGTATTTGGTAAAGTTACTAAAGGCCAAATAGCAGGAATATTGGATAAGTTTGAATGAGCCACAGAGGGCCTGATTTTCTCTTTGAGGCTGTTACAAATAGTCTTGAGGCAGGGGCAAGAGAGATAACGATAGAGTATAGTGATTATTCACAGTTTTTAGACATAACGGTAACGGATGATGGAAAAGGTTTTTCTGGCAATGTATTTGCTAGTGGATTTTCTACTAAAGGCGAGGGACGTGGAAAAGGGCTATATCTTTTAAAGCAACGTGCAGATAGTGTTGATATTAAAAGGGAAAAAAGTCTTACAAAATTATCCTATCGTATAAAAAAAGAAGAAAACGATTATATTAGTGAAGTACTTCCGTTCATCTTCTCCTATGTGAGTGATAAAGCATCTATTGATTTTATCTTTCATTCAAAAGAGTTAAATGAAAGTGTTTGTTCGAGTGATTTAATAAAAGAGTTTGGATCATTAGATAGTGTAAAAGCACTTTCTACTCTCAAAAAAAGGTTCTCAGTTTTTGATTTAAAGTAAAGGAGTCCAAAAATGGCAAAGTTGTCATTAGAAGAATTAAGAAGTTTACGCGCTAAAGAAAGCGAAAGACTTAAAAAGCGCAATATCCACGGCAGAGATTGTCATATTGTTGTTTGTATGGGTACTTGCGGAATTCAAGCAGGAGCAAAGATTGTATTAAATGCAATCGTAGATGAACTTGAAGCAAAGGGACTTGATAACGTTATTGTTACTCAGTCTGGTTGTTCTGGTTCTTGTAAGGATGAGCCAGTTGTAGAAGTTCATACTCCAGCTCTTGGTTCAGTTGCATATGGCCATGTAGATGCTAAAGTGGCTAAAGATATCGTTAATGAGCACATTATCGGTGGAAAGATAATTAGTGATCATAAGATTGATCTGGAGGTTTGAGATGAGTTTTAAGAATTATATCTTTGTATGTGGTGGTACCGCCTGTGAATCATCAAGATCTGACCAGATTTATAAAAATCTTATTGAAGAAGCAAAATTACAGGGTGTTGGTGATCAAGTACAGGTAGTTAAAACAGGATGTTTTGGATTCTGTGAACAAGGTCCTATCGTAAAAATTCTTCCTGAAGATTCTTTCTATGTTCAAGTTAAGCCTGAAGATGCTAAAGAAATTATTAGCGAGCACGTTATTAAAGGTCGTGAAGTAACACGTCTTTTATATAACAAGGCACCAAAGAAACCTCTTGAAGAAGTTGAAGATATTGGATTTTACAAGAAGCAACTTCGTGTAGTTCTTCGTAACTGTGGTGTAATCGATCCTGAAAATATCGATGATTACATTGCAAATGATGGTTATGTTGCACTAGAAAAAGCTTTATTTGAGCTTACTCCAGAGCAAATTATTGATGAAGTAAAAACTTCTGGTTTACGTGGCCGTGGTGGTGCAGGTTTCCCAACTTGGATGAAGTGGAACTTCACAAAGCAAGCTGAAGGTGATGTTAAGTACGTTGTATGTAACGCTGATGAAGGCGATCCAGGTGCTTACATGGACCGTTCAACTTTGGAAGGTGACCCGCACTCAGTATTAGAGGCTATGACTATTTGTGGTCGCGCAATTGGTGCTCACCAAGGCTTTATCTATATTAGAGCTGAATACCCACTTGCAATTCATCGTCTTGAAATTGCAATGAGACAGGCTCGTGAATATGGTTTATTAGGAAAAAACATCCTTGGTTCTGGCTTCGATTACGATATTGAAATTCGTCTTGGCGCTGGTGCATTCGTTTGTGGTGAAGAAACAGCACTATTACAATCTATTGAAGGTCATCGTGGTATGCCTCTTCCAAGACCACCATTCCCAGCTGTTAAAGGTTTATGGGGTAAACCAACTGTTATTAATAACGTTGAAACTTGGGCAAATATTCCTGTTATCATCGCAAAAGGTGGTGCAGAGTTTGCAAAAGTCGGTACTCAAGATAGCCGTGGTACAAAGGTATTTGCTCTTACTGGTAAGGTTAAGAACTCTGGTCTTGTAGAAGTTCCAATGGGTACTACACTTCGTGAAATTGTATTTGATATCGGTGGTGGTATTGCTAATGGAAAGAAGTTTAAGGCTGTACAGACCGGTGGACCTTCTGGTGGTGTAATTACAGAAGAGAACCTTGATACTCCAATTGACTTTGGAGGACTTCAGAGAATTGGTTCTATGATGGGTTCTGGTGGTATGATTGTTATGGATGAAGATGACTGTATCGTAGACGTAGCAAAGTTCTACCTTAACTTCACTGTAGATGAATCATGTGGTAAGTGCTTCCCTTGCCGTATTGGTGGTAAGAGTCTGTATAACATCCTTGATAAAATTACACTTGGAAATGGAACAGAAGATGATATTGACCAGCTTAAGCAGATTTCTCTTGCTATGCAAAAGGGTTCTCTATGTGCTCTTGGTCAGACAGCTCCAAACCCTGTTCTTTCTACTCTTAGATATTTCCCTGAAGAGTATGAAGCTCACATCAAGGAAAAGAGATGTCCATCAGGAAAGTGTAAAAAGCTCATCAGATATACAATTGATCCACAAAAGTGTATTGGATGTACTGCTTGTTCAAGAAAGTGCCCAGTTGGTGCTATTACAGGCGAACTCAAGAAAACTCACTCAATTAATACTAGTGTATGTATTAAGTGTGGTGTCTGTAAGCAGACATGTAAGTTCGGCGCTATCAGCATAGAATAATATTGGAGGAAAAAATGGCTATTCATCTTACTATACAGGGTGTTGAAGTAACTGTTGAAGAGGGCACAACCGTCCTAGAGGCAGCTAGAAAGGCAGGAATTAGAATTCCTACTCTTTGCTATCATCCAGATTTAAAGCCTTTTGGCTCCTGCGGACTTTGTGTCTGTAAACAGGAGGGTAGTGCAAAGATTATTCGTGCATGTTCTGCTCCTGCAGCCGAAGGTATGAAAATTATTACTCATGATAATGAGCTTTTCGAAGTTAGAAAGACTATTCTTGAGTTAATCATGTCAACACACCCAGCTTCATGTCTTACATGTGTTAGAAATAATAAGTGTGAGCTTCAAAAGCTTTGTGTTGAATATGGTATTAGAGAACAACCTTTTGAAGAAAGAATTCCTGATCTTCCAAAGGATAAATCAACATCTACTATTGTTCTTGACCCAAGCAAGTGTATCAAATGTGGACGCTGTGTACAGGTTTGTCAGAATCTTCAAGGTGTATATGCTCTTGAGTTCATTGGTAGAGGAGACTCAACTTTGATGACTCCAGCAGCTAATCTTCCTTTAAATGATAGCCCATGTATCAAGTGTGGTCAGTGTGCAACACACTGTCCTGTTGGTGCAATCTATGAGCTTGATGAAGGTGGTGTATTCTTAAGAGAAGCTTCAAAGAGTGAAAAAGTTGTTGCTGTTCAAATTGCTCCAGCTGTACGTGTTGCACTAGGTGAAGAATTTGGTTATAAGCCAGGTGAAATTACAACAGGAAAGATTTATACCGCTCTTAAGAGACTTGGTGCTGATTACGTTTTTGATACAAACTTTGGTGCTGATATGACAATCATGGAGGAAGGAAGTGAACTTGTTGAGAGAGTTACGAATAATGGTGTACTTCCTCAGCTAACATCTTGTTGTCCAGGTTGGATTGAGTATGTAACAAAGTACTATCCAGATTTAATTGAAAACCTTTCTAGTGCTAAGTCACCAATGATGATGCAAGGTGCTATTACTAAGACTTATTGGGCAGAGAAGATGGGTATTGATCCAGCTAATGTATACTCTGTTGCAATTATGCCATGTACTGCAAAGAAGATTGAGATTAAGAGAGATGAACATATGAAATCCTCTGGATATGATGATGTTGATCTTGTTCTTACAACTCGTGAGCTTGCACGTATTATTCGTCAACGTGGTATTGATTTTGCATCTCTTCCTGAAACTGAAGTTGATAGCCCAATTGGAGAATACTCAGGTGCAGCTACAATCTTTGGTGTAACTGGTGGTGTTATGGAAGCTGCTATTAGAACTGCTTACAATGTTATCACAGGTAAAGATCTTTCTGATCCAGATATCATGACTGTTCGTGGTAGAGGAGAATTTAGACATGGTGCTATCGATGTTGATGGTAAAACAACTCTAAGATTTGGCGTAGTTCATGGAATGGCAAATGCAAAAGAAGTTCTTGATGAAATAAGAGCAGCTAAAGCTAGAGGTGAAAGAGCTCCATATGAATTTATAGAAATTATGGCTTGCCGTGGTGGTTGTATTGCAGGTGGTGGACAGCCTCTTGGAACAGATGATGAAGTTAGAAGTAAGAGAACTAGTGGTTCTTATACAGATGATAAGAACTGTGTTAAGAGATGTTCTCATCAAAATCCATCTGTTCAGAAGATTTATAGTGAATTCTTTACAGCTCCTTTATCAGAGAAGGCACATCATTTATTGCACACAACATATAAAGAAGTACCAGTTTATAAGAAATAAACTAAAAAAGTGAAGGGCCAGCATTGCTGGTCCTTTTTAATAATTAAATCTTTATAAATTAAATAGTCAGTGGCAATTAATAACAATTCCGTATTTATTTGCTAAATTTAAGAATTCTTCAATACTTATATTCAGGGAGGATAAAGCTTGATCTATGGAGATAAAATGGTTGTTAACCATGTTAGCATAAGTTTTAATTTCACCTACTTTGATACCTTTAGCTTCTCCAATTTTAATGCCCTTAGCTTCTCCAATATTAAATCCATAAGCTTTACCATCGTTAAAAATTTGTTTACTAATTTCACACATTTTGTTAACTCCTTGCTTTATGCTTGTATCAATAAAATATCAAAGGGATAAGTTAAATACATATGAAAGGCGTCAATTATTCAAAATACTAATGTATTATAGACAATTAATAACAATTTTGTATTGGTTTGCTAAATTTACAAACTCTTCTGTACTCATATTCAGTGATGATAAAGCTTGGTCTAATGTAATAAGGTTGTTATTAATCATGTTAGCATAAGTTTTAATTTCACCTACTTTGATACCTTTAGCTTCTCCAATTTTAATGCCATTAGCTTCTCCAATTTTAATGCCCTTAGCTTCTCCAATATTAAATCCATAAGCTTTACCATCGTTAAAAATTTGTTTACTAATTTCACACATTTTGTTAACTCCTTCTTCTGTGTTTTTGTAATAGTTTGCACTTCTCCGTATTACATCCACACGCATATCAGTTGGGTCTTTGCACATGAAATCATGTTGAAGATCCAATAGCTTTTTATTAGTTTTATTGGATAGATTTAAATAAATGATATGTGCTTCTGTATTAAAAGGCAAGTGGGTATCTTTCTCACTGAAAATAAAGTGATATAAAGCTTCTTTTCCCTTAAAATAATCTTCTTTTGTGATGAATATTATATATACAGGATTTAATTTTATTTTTTTAATTCCTTTCTTAACTGTATGTGAATCTATCATTGCTAGATAGAATCTAGCTCTATCTGGCGTAGCATCAGCTATATCATTTTGTATTTCAATATCGTATTTAACACCTTTGCTATCTACAGCAAAAATATCAAAACGTACAGAACGATATACAGAAGAGCCTGGTAGAGTTTTCTGAACTTCAACTTTTATTACTTTTAAATCATCTATGCCAATGATAGTTCTAATAATATACTCAACGAGCTCTGTATTATTCTCAAACATTACTTGAGAGAGAATATCAGACATTGGTGTCATTAGGCTTATATAATCCTTAGGATTTATTTCTTTTTTCATATGTACCACATAAAGCCCAAGCTATTAGATAGCTTTAATAGCTTGGACAAGGAAAGATGTTAGATGGCAAAGTTGTATTTTTTTGCTATAGGTCTTACTCCGTCTAATACGCCATATAGAGAAAAGGCTGCTATTATTAATCCTGTAACAACAGGTGATCTTTTTGCTGCAGTACCAGTAGCAATCATGGAAGCGGCAAGAGCCCAAGAGGCATAAGAATCTTTATAAATACTTTCAAGCCATGATTCAAAAGATGGTAAATCATTTCCTGGAATTCCAAACCGCTTATATTCGAAGAACGTCATAATTCCTGATGCAAGAACTCCAGCTGCTATTGCAACTGCACATGCGGCTGAAACCTTTCCCCATGCCATCACCTTTGGAATGGTAGCATAAACTATACCTGCTGTAAGAAGGACAACAGCTTTAATTACTAGCTTCTTCAAATCTTGGTAAAGTTCTTTTTGCTGTG
>NZ_JAXEGN010000017.1:0-26182 GCF_034103065.1 Bullifex sp.
CAAAGCTTTTAGACAAGTCTTGGAAGTCTTACTTTGCTCTTCTTAAGAGTGGTGGAATTAATAACCCTCATCCTCCAAGATTCAAAAATGATAAGATGCCTGTTACATATATGCAAAATGCCATAGTCCATAATGGATGCAATATTAGATTAGCTCTCTCTAAGCAGCTGAAAGAGTTTATGAAGAAGGAATATGGAATTGATGATAACTTTCTAAACCTTTCAAATCCAATATTTGAAAACATCACTTCCATTAAGCAGATTAAGCTCTATCCACCTGATGCTAAGGGAGAGTGTAGATGTATTGTTATCCATGAAGTAAAAGAGAGAGTTAAGAAGGAGGATAATGGAAACTATCTCTCTATAGACTTAGGCCTTAATAATTTGATGACCTGTTACTCAAATGTGAGTGGAGAGACATTTATTGTTGGACGAATGTATTTCTCTATTGAGCGTAAGTATCTTAAAGAAATAGAGAGAGTGCAGTCAAAATGGTATACAGCCCAAAATAAGAAAGGAGTACTCTATCCTAAGAGTTCTAAACACATTAAGAGGCTCTATGAGAAGAAAAATAACTCTTCTTCAGATTATTTACATAAAATAACAAGAGAAGTTATTAATTACTGTTTAAAGAACTCAATCAATACTATTGTAGTTGGAGATATCACAGGAATCAGAGAAGATTTTAATAAAGGCGAAGTTATAAATCAGAAGATGCACTCACTTCCTTTTAAGAAGCTTGTGGATATGCTTACTTATAAAGCAGAAGAATTAGGTATTAGTGTAATTTGTCAAAAAGAATATTACACCAGTGTATGTTCTCCTTTAACTTTAAGTGTAAGTAGTAAGTATGCAACTAAAGAGAAGAGAGTTAAAAGAGGAATCTTCATTGATGGTGAAAGAGAATGGAATGCTGACAGTGTTGGAGCTTACAATATTCTAAGGCTCTATGGTCAAGTAAGTAAAAAAGAAATACATATGAAGATGATTAAGACTCCATATGTAGTAAAAGTAGCTGTTTAAAAAGCAGTAGCGGTGTCATGGATGCACCCGTGGCTAAACTCCACGATGCTCTGGCAATTTAATTGCCGAGTAATTCACGAAACGACCTTAGTTCCAGCTCCATTATAAAGAGCATCATAAAGGTGGGCTGGATCTGTAATTAAACCTGTTCCACCTGTTGATGATACAAAGTCTCTAATAGCTTGAATCTTAGGAAGCATTGAACCAGGAGCGAAGTGACCTTCTTCAATATACTTATCAATTTCTGGGATAGTAATAGACTTAAGCTCCTTCTGATCAGGCTTTCCATAGTTTAAACAAACTCTTTCTACAGCTGTTGAAATAACAAACATATCAGCCTTTAAGTCCTTTGCAAGAATAGCTGCAGCTAAATCCTTATCGATAACAGCTTCTTTTCCTGATAATGTACCATCCTCTGCTCTAACAACAGGAATACCACCACCACCTGCTGCAATAACAATAATGTTATTGTCAAGTAATGTCTTAATTGTATCAAGTTCAACAATCTTCTTTGGCTTAGGAGATGCAACTACTCTTCTATACCCTCTTCCTGCATCTTCCATAATTGACCAACCATCCTTTTCTTTATGACCCATAGCTTCCTCTTGACTCATAAATGAACCAATTGGCTTTGTTGGATTTTCAAAGGATTTATCCTTAGGGTCAACTTCTACCTGTGTGACAACAGTTGCTACATTTTGTTTAATACCAAGAGCAGCAAATTCATTATCAAGTGCTCTTTGTAACTGGTATCCAATAGCACCTTGAGTATCTGCAACACAGCTATCGAGTGGAACTGTGTGTAATATTTTTCTAGCATATTCAGCTCTCAAAAGAATATATCCAACTTGAGGTCCATTTCCGTGAGCAATTACTACTCTATGTCCCTCTTTTACAAGTCTTGCAATATGATGAGCAGTCTTTGCTGCAGCCTCATATTGAGCAGATACAGTAACGTGCTTACTATCTTCAATTAAGGAGTTTCCTCCAATTGCAATGACAATCAATTTAGAATCCATAATTACCTCTTAACCACTATCATATCACTTATGCAACAAAATGCAACACTTTTTTATTTATCGTATCCATCTAGTCTAAATGGCTATATTCTTATATCTTTGTAAGATAGAGGAAATTATGGATTTAGATACATTTTTGCAGGACCCAAAGGTTCTGCCAAACTACCTTTTTATTCTTCCACTAAGTGTTAAACCAGTTTTTCCTGGACTATTTTGTCCTTTGGTTGTAACAGGTGAAAAAGATATTGAAGTCGTCAATAGAGCAATTAATGGAGGAGGTGTCATTGGAGCACTACTAGAAAGACATACACTCTCAGACGATGAAAAAAATGAAGATAGATTCTACAGTGTAGGAACCATGTGTAGAATATTAAAATCAATTAAGCTTCCTGATGGAGGTTTAAATCTATATATATCTACACAAAATAGATTTAAAGTTGAATCATTCTTCTTAAATGATGGTGCATTAAGCGCTAAAGTAACATATCTTCAAGATAAACCTTATGATAAAGAAAGATTAAAGGCTTGGGTCAGATCATTAAACGATGAGTTTAAAGCTATGAATCAAAGAATGCCTATGTTCAGTGAAGAAAATAGACTAAATTTGGTTAATATCGATGATCCTTCTAAGTTTGCTGACTACATGGCATCTATTTTATCAATAGATCCTGATAAGATGCAAAAAATTCTTGAAGAATTAGATGTAAAAAAACGTATTGAAAGTGTATTATTTCACATCGAAGAAGAAAAGAGAATAATTCAAATTCAAGGCTCAATTAGAGAACATGTAAATAAAAAACTTGAAAAGAGCCAAAGAGATTATTTTCTACGTGAAGAGTTAAGACAGATTCAAAAAGAACTAGGTATTGTACAAAATAAAACAGACTTGGTTGAAAGATTAAAAGCTGACTTAGATAAGCTAAATTTAAAAGGAGAGGCTAAAGAAACTGTAGAAAACGAATATGCTCGTTTTACATCTCTTGAACCTAACTCTCCTGAGTACTCTCTATGCTTAAACTATCTTCAGACAATTAGTCAGCTTCCATGGAAGGATGAACCATTTAAAGACTTTGACTTAAAAAAAGCTCAAAGAATTTTGGATAACGAACACTATGGAATGGATGAAGTTAAGGATAGAGTATTAGAATTCTTAGCTGTTAGAAAAAGAAAGATGGACACTAAGGGTGCTATCATCTGTCTTGTTGGTCCTCCAGGAGTTGGTAAGACAAGTATTGGATTATCAATTGCAAAGGCTATTGGTAAAAAGTGTTATCGCTTCAGTGTCGGTGGAATGAAAGATGAAGCTGAAATCAAAGGTCATAGAAGAACATATGTAGGTGCACTTCCTGGAAAGATTATTCAGGGCTTAAAGATTGTAAAAACTAAGAGTCCTGTTTTCTTAATCGATGAAATTGATAAAATGGGAGAAAGCTATCAAGGGGACCCGGCATCAGCACTTCTAGAGGCTCTTGATCCTGAACAGAATAAAGAGTTCAGAGATCGCTATCTTGATTTACCTTTTGATATTTCACAGGTTTTATTCATTGTTACAGCTAACACCTTAGATACCATCCCTTCCCCACTTCTCGATAGAATGGAGATTATTGAGTTATCTGGTTACACTTCCAATGAAAAGCTTAATATTGGTAAAAAATATCTTTTACCAAAGAGCTTAGAAAAGAATGGCTTAAGTAAAAAAGATGTAAAATATTCACCAAAGGTTCTTTTATCAATTGCAGAAGGGTATGCAAGAGAAGCAGGAGTTAGAAACTTTGAAAAGGCACTTGATAAAATAAATAGAAAGATTGCAAAAGAGTCTTTAACAGATCCTGAGTTTAAATTCCCTATTACTGTTACAGATGAATTAGTTGTTAAGTATTTAGGTAAAGCACCTTTTAATGAGGAAGAGGTAAAGAAAGCTGACAAAATTGGAACATCTATTGGTCTTGCTTGGACAAGTATGGGTGGTGATACCCTGTTAATTGAAGCAGAAAACTATCCTGGTAAAGGTGAGTTATCAATAACAGGCCAACTAGGTGATGTAATGAAGGAATCTGTAAACATCGCTTGGACATATCTTAAAAGAGAAGCAGTTAGAAGAAATATCGATTATTCCTTCTTTGAAAGAAATAACGTACACCTTCATATTCCAGAGGGAGCAACTCCAAAGGATGGGCCTTCTGCAGGTATAACACTTACTGTAGCACTATACTCTCTATTAACAGGCCAAGTTATGAAGCAAAATCTTGCTATGACAGGTGAACTTACATTAACAGGTAAAGTAATGCCTATTGGTGGGTTAAAGGAGAAAATCTTAGCAGCAAAAAGATGTGGTATTAATACAATAATAATTCCATATGCAAACCGCAATGATTTAGATAAGCTATCAGATGAGGTTAAAAGTGGTATTACCTTCTGTCCTGTTAAGGATATGCAAGAGGTCTTAGCTATAAGCTTCCCTAACGATAAACATACTCGCTTATCAGAAGAAGATTACTTAAAGCTAGATGAAAAGAAGAGAATTGAAGAAAAAGAAAAGAACGAAAGTGAATCAAAATATCTTCAAGAGTTACTTACCGAACTAACAAAGAGGGCAATTAATGAGTAATATCGAACTATTATCCCCTGCAGGCAATGTTGAAAAATTAAAAACTGCAATTAATTTTGGTGCAGATGCTTGCTACATGGGCTTAACCAATTATTCCTTAAGAAAGAATGCTGGAAACTTTAAAGAAGATGAACTTGAAGAAGTAAAACGCATCAAAGCAGAGAGTGGTAAAAAGCTTTACTGTACTATGAATATCATCTTCAGTGAGAAGCAAATTCAAGAAGTAAAAGAGTTTTTACCAACGCTCAAAGACTCCCCTTTTGATGCCTTTATCATTACGGACATCGGTCTTGTTCCTCTCTTTAAAAAGTATCTTCCTTCAAAAGCCCTTCACCTATCAACTCAAGCAAGTTGCATAAATAGTGAAAGTGCAAAGATGTACCATGATATGGGATTTGAAAGAGTAATTCTCGGTCGTGAAGCTTCTCTTGATGATATTAAAAGAATAAAGGATAGCGTTCCTGAACTCGAGCTTGAAGCATTTGTACATGGTGCAATGTGCATGAGTTATTCAGGTCGTTGTCTTCTTTCTTCATTCTTAACAGGAAGAAGTGCTAACCAAGGTGACTGCTCTCATACCTGCAGATGGAATTATAAGCTTCACTACGCATTAGAAGAAGAAGAAAGAAAAGGAATATATTATCCAATCGAAGAGGATGAATCTGGGTATACAACAATTCTTTCTAGCAAGGATCTTTGTATGATTGATCACCTTGAGGATTTAAGGAATGCAGGACTTTCTTCATTAAAAATCGAAGGTAGAATGAAGAGTGTTTACTACGTTGCAGTTGTTACAAGAGCTTACAGAAAGGCACTTGATAACGATGTAGATAAAGATATCTTTAGAAGAGATATTTTCAATGTTTCACATAGAGAATTCTCTACAGGATTCTTCTATGGTCGTGATAGCAATGAAGGCGCTATTAACCGTCCTACCAGTTATGGCTACCAAAGAGAATATATGTATCTTGGTACAATTTTAGAGGATTTAGGAAATGGTAAATACGCAGTAGATGTAAGAAACCAAATAAAATGTGGAAAGATGGTCGAATATCTTGGGCCTGATATCTATAGTATTGCTGATGATAGCTTTCGCTTAGTTGATGAGGATGGTCATGAGATTGCAAAACTTGACCATGGAAAGAAAGGTTATTTAATAACCGATAAAAAGCTAAAAAAAGGCTATATACTCAGAAGCGAATCAGATATAAAAACACTTAATTAACTTAATTTCAGGGTGGCTAATGATTTAGTCACCTTTCTTTTTATCAATTTGCAGTATTGTTATTATTATAACAACAGTATTACTAATAATACATTTTGCATAAATTAATTATTTTATATTAAGGAGTTATAATAATGTATACAAAATACAAAACCAAATAATTGTCATATAATGCATTTTTTTATTGCATTGATAAAATCTTGTGTTACTATTAATGCAGAATACAATACTTAAGAAGGAGAAACCACAGAAATGACAATACACGAACAGTTGATTGAACAATTTCATACTTATCTCTCAGAATCTCAGCGCTTTGAGGAAAAAGGGATAAAAGCAAGTGGTACACGTGCAAGAAAAGCACTCGCCGAGATTAGTAAACTTTGTAAAGAAAGAAGAAGTGAAATCCAGGAAGCAAAAGAAAAAGAAGAAGTTAATTGAGGGACAGTTTATTAGTTTCTATTTTTAAAAACAAATAGACCACAACTTTTTGAAAAAGCTGTGGTCTATTATTTTAAGCAAATACTTTTTTAAAGAGTCTTTAACAAAGCAATGTGTTCATTTGATTTCTGAATTACTTCTTCAAATTCAGCCTTCTTGCTTCTCTCTTTTTCAATAGCTTCCTTCTTGGCATTCTTTACAAACTGTTCATTTGAAAGCTTTTTGTTGCTCTGACTAAGATTCTTCTCTGCCTTCTCAATTTCTGCTGTAAGCTTCTTAATTTCTGCTTCAACATCAATAGCCTCACGAACAAATGTAAATACCTCAAAACCAAGTGCAGAAGAAGGGAATGCTTTAGAGCAATCAATTTGATTATCAGTATCAATTTCAAGAGTGCCAGCACCCATAAATGTAGCCATTAAATTCTTTTCACTGATAAAGGTATCTGTTGCATAGAAACCTTCAGAAGGTCTAATTACTACATGTAACTTTTTCTCTGGAGCAATACCAAGCTTACTTCTAACAGAACGAACAATCTTAACTGCCTCCTGAAGCTCTCCTACTAACTTTGACTCCTCTGCAAAATCAAAAGCACTATCAAATTTTGGATAATCCTGACTAATTAACATACCCTTATTGTTAGGAAGTTTTTGATAAATTTCTTCTGTAACAAATGATAAGTATGGGTGCATTAATCTCATAGACTTTTCAAGGACATCCATAAGAATTGAAATAGCAAGATCCTTTTCTTCATCACTTCCACGCAAAAGCTTCATCTTACTTGCTTCAATATACCAGTCACAGTAGTCATTCCAGAAGAATGAATATACAGCTTGAGCTGCTTCGTTGAAGCGGTATCCAGCCATTGCCTTATTAATAGTGTTAATAGCATCGTTAAGCTGGTGGTAAATCCACTTATCCATTGTATTAAGCTTATCAGGTGTGATATCAACAAGGTTTCTACCCTCTAAATTCATAAGCAAGAAACGTGTTGCATTCCAAATCTTATTTGCAAATCTTGAGCCCATCTTAAATGAGTCCATATCAACCTGAACATCTTGACCCTGTGCTGCAAGGTAACAGAGAGTAAACTTCATAGCATCTGCACCATAGAGGTCAATAACCTCAAGTGGGTCAATACCATTACCAAGGCTCTTACTCATCTTTCTACCCTGCTTATCACGTACTAATCCTGTGATAACGATATCTTTAAATGGAGCTTGGCCCATAAATTCTTCAGAAGCCATAATCATTCTACTGATCCAGAAGAAAATGATATCATATGCAGAAACAAGAGTCTGTGTTGGGAAGAATGTGCTTAAGTCTGGAGTCTTATCAGGCCAACCAAGAGTTGAGAATGGCCATAGCCAAGATGAGAACCATGTATCAAGTACATCGTTATCTTGATGGAGATGTTTTGAGCCACACTTAGGACAAGTATCTACATCTGTTCTTGATACAATCATTTCACCACAATCATCACAGTACCATACAGGAATTCTATGGCCCCACCAAAGCTGACGAGAAATACACCAGTCACGAATGTTCTCCATCCAGTGTGTGTAAGTATTTTCCCATCTCTTAGGATAGAATTGAATATCTCCATCCTTCCAAGCCTTTAATGCTTTATCAGCCATTCCCTTCATTGATACGAACCACTGCTCTGAAAGATATGGTTCAACTACTGTATGACAGCGATAGCAATGACCAACATCGTGTGCATGGTCCTTAATTCCAACTAAATATCCGCCCTCTTCTAAGTCTTTTACAACTAGTTCACGTGCTTTAATTGGATCCAAACCACGATATTTTTCAGGAACATTTTCATTGAGAGTTCCATCAGGATTTAACAGATTAATTGCCTCTAAATTATGTCTCTTACCACATTCCCAGTCGTTAGGATCGTGTGCAGGAGTAATTTTTACCATACCTGTACCGAATTCTTTATCAACAAATTGATCTGCAATAATAGGAATTTCTTTACCCATTAATGGAAGGATAAGCATCTTTCCTACTACATCCTTATAGCGTTCATCATCTGGGTTAACAGCAACAGCGACATCACCAAACATTGTTTCAGGACGAGTAGTTGCAACAGTAATATAACCAGATCCATCTGCATATGGATATCGAACATCATAAAGATGTCCTGGCATATTCTCATATTCAACTTCATCATCTGCAAGTGCAGTACCACACTTTGGGCAATAGTTTACAAGGTACTTTCCTTTGTAAATCAATCCTCTTTCATATAAAGTAACGAAAGCTTCTCTTACAGCCTTAGAAAGTCCTTCATCCATTGTAAATCTTTCATGATCCCAATCACAAGAACAACCCATCTTCTTAAGCTGAGATGAGATAATTGCATGGTGCTTATGTTTTACTTCCCAAGTACGCTCAATAAACTTCTCTCTTCCAAGGTCCTGTCTTCTTAAACCTTCTTTTGCAAGTTGACGCTCAACAACGTTTTGAGTTGCAATACCTGCATGGTCTGTTCCAGGAACCCAAAGAGTATTCTTACCTTGCATTCTTTGGTAGCGAACAATAATGTCTTGTAAGTTATTATTTAGGGCATGACCCATGTGAAGAATACCTGTGACGTTTGGAGGTGGCATCACGACGGAGAAATGTTCATTACCTTCTTTCTGTGGTCCAAAACACTTACCGTCAACCCATTGTGTATAAATTCTGTCTTCAAAATCCTTTGGGTTATAGGACTTTGAGAGTTCTACTGCCTTCATAACCATCCTCCGATTAAAATAATAGTCAATACATCTTAGCAAAAAGAGTTATAAAGGTACAGTAAATGTAATAATAAAAAAAGAAGCGGATAGTCATATTTTTGATTATCCGCTTCTATCTTTATTCAATAGGTTTTAAACCTTTAATTGAAATATCAACATTGTAACCCTTGCTATCAAGATAGAGCATTATCTCCTCAAGTGAGTAAGCATCTAAGCCCTGCTCTCTTGTTGATACAAGGTGAACATTTTCACTCCCCGCTTGTGCGCTAAAGGATGGCATAATATCACTTGTATTACTACCAGAGTGACCAAAAAGAGCAAAAGAACCAATAAATACTACAATAATACCTGCAGCTGCAGTTACCATAGATGGTATTGATACTTCCAGTTTTCTTCTCCAGAACCCCAATTTTTTCTGTGAAAAACACTTCTTTTCAAGTATTGAAAGTGTTTGTTCCTGCCTTTGAGTTAATTCTTCATCGCTAGGCCCCACACCCTTGATGATAGAATCGAGCTTCTTTAGTTTTTCAAGCCTATTTTGACATGCAGTACAATACGAAAGATGCTCCTCAACCTGACTTTTATAAGGCTCTGAGAGCTCTCCATCTAGGTAAGAAGATAGTAATCCATCGTCAATACACATAGCCATCCTCCTTAGTAAGAAGCTCTTCGAGCTTTTTACGTGCTCTGTGAACCCTCACCTTTACATTACTCTCGGAAATCCCAAGAATCTTGCCAATAGCTTTGTAATCAAGGTCTCCATACTCTTTAAGAGTAATAACCATCTTAAGGTTATCAGGTAGCATTTCAATTGCTGCCCTAACCTCCTTGATAGTCTCCTTGTCAGCAAGTTCTTTAACACCATCGACAACGTAAGACGATGAAGTTGGCATTTGCTTGACCTTTTCAACCATGTTTATCTCCCGCTTATTTTTCCTCACATGGTTTAAAGCCAAATTCTTTGAGACCCTAATGAGCCAATACTTCGCATCTTCATCAGATGGGAAGCTCATGTTCTTCATATAAAAGCGCTCAAACGCTTCTTGAACAAGGTCCTGTGCAATGTCAATGTTATACACAATGTGATAACAAATTTTCATCAACAAAGCATAGCACTCATTATAGACGCGTCTAAAATCACTTTGGTCTGTACTTCTGATTTCCATAACTGTAAACGCCCTTTATGCTCAAAGGTTACACTCTCTCAAGAACAGGTCCTTGAGGTGTATCCTTTACGATATATCCCATATCCTTTAGAGTGTTTCTAATTTCATCAGCAAGTGCAAAGTTCTTTTCCTTTTTTGCCTGAGCTCTCTTTAATGCTAAGGCCTTTACATCTTCTGGAATATCATCTTTTGTTTCACTTAATGGCTTTACTTCATCAAGTCTTAAACCAAGGATTTGATCCATTTCAAGAACTAATGCAAGCTTTTCACCATCAGTAACATCTTTGTCCTTTAACATTGACCATAAAACTGCAAGAGCCTGTGGAGCCATTAAGTCGTTCTCCATAGCTGCAAAGAATTGATTCTTATAATCTTGAGCCTTCTGACCAAGATCACATACACTACTATTCTTTAATTCAGCAACTCTCTTAACTAAACTCTCTCTTGCACTCTTTGCGTGATCGAGAGCTTCAAATGAGAACTTTAACTGACTTCTATAGTGGCCCGAGAGACAGAAATATCTATAGTCAAGAGCATCATAACCTTTAGACTCTAAAACTGAGAGAGTTAAGAATTCGCCAGATGATTTACTCATCTTACCCTTATCGTTGAGCAAGAACTCTCCATGGCACCAATAATTTACCCAAGGTTTTTTGCCACTTGCAGCTTCACTTTGAGCAATTTCATTTGTATGGTGAACAGGAATAGCATCAATACCACCACAGTGAATATCAAAGTGATCACCAAGATACTTACTACTCATTGCAGAACATTCAATGTGCCAACCTGGATAACCTACGCCCCATGGTGATGGCCAAACCATTGCCTGGTCCTTGAACTTGGAATTAGTAAACCAAAGTACAAAGTCCTTTGGATTTTTCTTATTGCTATCAACCTCGATTCTAGCACCTTCTTTAAGATCATCTAGTCTTAATCCAGCAAGCTTACCATAATCGTCAATTGTATCGATTGAGAAATATACATTTCCCCCACTAACATAGGTGTGACCATTTGCTTCAAGCTTTTTAATTAACTCAATCATATCCTGAATATGATCAGTTGCCTTACATACGATATTTGGTCTTACGATATTTAAATGACTTTCATCTTTAAAGAAAGCATCTGTATAAAATTGAGCAATATCCCAAACACTTTTGCCAGTTTCCTTAGCTCTCTTATTTAATTTATCTTCACCATCATCACCATCACCTGTTAAGTGCCCAACATCTGTAATATTCATTACATGCTTTACATCATATCCAGCATGCTGAAGTGTTCTATGAAGTATATCCTCAAATATATATGTTCTAAGGTTGCCAATGTGAGCATAGTTATAAACAGTAGGGCCACAACAGTACATGGAGACCTTATTATCTTCAATTGATTTAAACTCTTCTGGTCTTCTACTCATTGTGTTGTAAAGCTTAATTGACATACACTATTTCTCCTTATTAGACTATTATATATGGTATCTAATGTAAGCATTTCAAAGGAAAAAATCAACATTCATACCTCTTTCGACACATCACTAATATCACCAATTAATTGTGGAGGAATAGCATTGAATTTAGTTTTTCCACAAAGTGTGGAAGACCTAAGACTTGCTGTTAAATATGCAAATGAAAGAAAGTTAAAATTAACAGTATTAGGTAGTCTTACAAACACTCTAATTTTAGCACCCATAATTGAAGGGCTAACAATAGTAACTACAAAACTTAAAGGAATAAAAATAGAACAAAATACTTTAGTTTCTTTTGCAGGAGAAAGCATTAATAAAATTGTAAATACTTCAATAGAAAATAATTTATCTGGCCTTGAAAGTCTTGCAGGTCTTCCTGGAAGCCTAGGTGGGGCATTATTTGGAAATGCAGGGGCCTTTGGCTCTTCAATCTCAGATTACCTAGAATCCATCGATATAATGCTTGAGGATGGAAGTATTATCAAACTAAAAAATTCTAAAGAACTATTTAGTTATCGAAAGTCCAATCTCCAGCAAGGAGCAATAATTGTTAGTGCTACTTTTTCTCTTAATAAATGTGAAGATAGACGACTCCTTCTTAATAAGAAAAATGAAGTATTAAAAATAAGAAAGGAATTAGGACACTTTGATCACAAATCCTTAGGATGTGTCTTTAAAAATCCAAATGGTAAAAGTGCAGGATTATTAATTGATAGCCTTGGACTAAAAGGCTTAAAATTTAATAGCGCTGAAGTAAGCAATAAACATGGAAATTTTATCACTTTTACAGATAAACCAAATTCAGAAGACTATATCAAGCTTGCCCTCCTTATAAAGGAAAGGGTAAAAGCTAAAACAGGAATAGATCTTGAATTTGAAATTCAGATTATTAATTAAAGTTTTAATGAAACTGAAGTTCTAATTTTAAAATCACTATTCATAAATAAATATAGAGAAAACTTTTCCTTATCAATTGATATAGTAATAGCAAATGTTTTTAAATTACTTTCAAATCTAAAATAATCCTTTTTAAAAATGTATGAAACATCATTAAAGTTATTCCATTTAAATCCAAAATGAGAAAAGAATACCTCATATTGATGTTCTTTACTATATTTTCCTTTACTTGAAAAAGAAATCTTATACTCACTCTTTAGAATTAACTTTTCATATCTAAAACGTACATTATTTATCAATTGTGTAGTTCTAAAAGAACCGCCAATATAAGGATCTTCTCCAAGAGAGTAAGTGACACTGATATCTAAATTTTTATTATTGATATCTCCTGTTAATACTAGGAGTTTGGGATTTAATTCTTCTTCAAATGAATTAAACTTTCCATAAGATGAACTCAAAGTTAAGTGTTTATAGTTAACAGCAAATGTATACATTATTGCTAATGGATTATAATTTGAAAAAGAAAAGACAGTTTTAAACAAAATGTGCTTACCATTATACTTTAGAATAATGTTTTCACCATCCCCTCCTCCTCGATTTAAGCTATCTGAGTAAAGACTATTTCCAACATTACCACTTTTATATCGAATAAATGAAAGGGAAAAACAGGATAGATTAACTCTACTTCCTACTGAGAACCTATTGTTACTTAGTAAAAAGAAATCAACATTATCACTATTATAGCTAATTCCATTTTGATTATTTGTCCTATTTCTTTCAACTTTTCCCTCCCAAATGTAATCGAATGGGTAAAGCAATTCCGAAAGCGAGAAAAGGTTAATTTTACCTACTTGAAAGCCATTTTTATTATAGCTAAAGGATAACGAGTCAAAATCAAGTGAAAAATTATAGTCACTAATTTTAATACCATTTGATGAAAAAGTAGTACTTACCGCACCAAGGGGAAGTGAAATAAGTAGTAAAAGTGTGATAATCTTTGTCTTCATATTAATAATAGCAAAAAAATATCGTTTTTTTTCAAAAGATGAAGATTGAGAAAAAGTAATATTGATGTTTAAATTAATAACATAAAAAGAAAATTATTAGTTTTAGGAGAAAATAGATGGTAATTCTCACTTTAAACTGTGGCAGTTCCTCTGCCAAGTATCAGGTCTATGACTGGGACAATAAGGATGTCCTTGCTGTAGGTATCGTTGAAAGAATCGGCCTTGAATATTCTACAATTGAGCAGAAGTCCACAGGTAAAGAAGTATATCAAGAGCGCTTCTCATCACCAACACATATGGAAGCTATTCAGCTCGTATTAAAGATGCTTGTTGATGAAAAATATGGTTGTATCAAGAGCCTAGATGAAATTGGTGCAGTAGGTCACAGAGTACTTCATGGTGGCGAATACTTTAAGAAGTCAACACTTGTAACAGATGAAGTAATTGAGAAGCTTAAGGAAATCATCCCACTTGGTCCTCTTCACATGCCAGCAAATATAATGGGTATTGAAGTTGCAAGAAAGCTCATGCCAAATGTTCCTCAAGCTATTATCATGGATACAGCTTGGCACCAGACAATGGAAGAAGCTGCTTACATGTATGCTGTTCCATATTCATGGTATAAAGACTACAACGTACGTCGCTATGGCTTCCACGGAACAAGCCACCTTTACTGCGCTAAGAGAGCTGCAGTTCTCCTTGGTAAAGAAAACAAAGATACTAATGTAATCATCATGCACATTGGTAACGGTGCTTCTGGTTGTGCAGTAAAAAATGGTGTATGTATTGATACATCAATGGGTCTTACTCCACTTGAGGGTCTCGTAATGGGTTCTAGAAGTGGTGACATGGATCCAGCAATTATTCCATATATGTGCAAAAACCTCGGAGTTACTGCAGCTGAAATGGATACAATTCTTAACAAAAAGTCTGGCCTAATTGGTTTATGTGGCAAGTCAGATAGAAGAGATGTACAGGCAGCAGCAAAAGATGGAGATAAGCTTGCTCAGCTTGGTATCGATATGGAAGTTCATAGAATTAAGAAGTATATCGGTGCTTACGCAGCTCTCCTTGGCCGCGTTGATGCAGTTGTATTCACAGCTGGTGTTGGCGAAATGGGTGACCACATTAGAAAGGGTGCACTTTCAGGACTTGAGAATTTTGGTATTAAGCTTGATGAAAAGAAGAATGCTCTTTCACACTGCAGAAATACTGAAACATGTATCAGCACAGATGATTCTCCTGTTAAGATTTTCGTTATTCCAACAGACGAAGAGCTTGTAATGACAGAAGATGCATTTGCTCTTATGAATGGAACATATGATATCCATACTAACTTCCACTACACCTTCGAATCTCCAGACTATGTAAACAAGGCTAGAGCTAGAGGCTTAGTAGAAAACCTTAAAAAGACTCCAGAGCTTGAAAGCATTATTGCTCGTCCAGCAAAATAAATTATCTGCCTCAGAGTAAAATCTGAGGCATTTTTATACCATACTTTATTAATAACTATCCTAATTACATTCTAATTTCGGTATATTTGTTTATTATAAATTATTATACTTCATTATTCTTCTATTATTTATATGGATAAATTAATAGAAGAAACAGCAAAACACGTTTTTAAAATTGATAACTTAAGACCATTTCAGAAAGAAATCATTAATGAAATTATTTCTGGCTTTAATAGTGATAATGGTTCTTTAATAGCGATTTTGCCAACAGGAGGAGGAAAGAGTCTTTGCTTTCAACTTCCAGCGGTTCTTGCTACAGGGATAACAATTATAATATATCCAATTTTAGCCTTAATTAGGGACCAAAGTAATTCACTAAATAAATTAAATATAAAGCACGTTGTTTTAACAAGTGAAAACGATAAAAAAAAGGCACTTCTCGATATCATGAGCGGGGGAAAAAAAATAGTAATTACCAGCATGGAATCTTTAATGAACCCTGTGATACTTTCATTTTTATCTACTAAAAAAATATCCCTTATTGTATTTGATGAAGCTCATACTGTTATTTCTTGGGGTGAATCATTTAGACCAACTTATTTAAGCTCAAAAGATGTAATTAAACGATTAAATCCAAATCAAACACTTGCCTTCACTGCTACTCTTGATAGCTACACTGAAAAGAGATTATCTTCACTTATTTTCCTAACAAAGCCTAAAATCATTCAAGCTTCAATGAATAGAGAAAACATAATTTATCATAGGGTAAGATCACTTTTTCCTTTAATGGATATTGTAATGCTTCTTTCAGATAAGTCAAAAAGACCTGCAATAGTCTTTACTAGTTCTCGAAAAAGAACAGAGGAATTAGCACTTAAATTAAGTAAGTATTTTAATACTATGTATTATCATGCAGGTCTTTCATCTGCCTCACGGTTAGAAATAGAAAAAGCCTTTTTTAATAGTAAAGACAGTGTGATGGTTGCAACAGTTGCATATGGAATGGGCGTAAACAAGAAAGATATTAAAAGTGTTATTCACTATGATATATCAAAAACAGCTAGTGACTATCTTCAAGAATCGGGGAGAGCTGGCCGAGATGGCTCTATTGCACATGCTTATGTTTTAATAAAACCAGATGAAGATAGCCCGCTAAAAGAAGTATTTAGCTCAAATGGATGTATAAGAGAGAAGTTAATTTCCTTAATGGGTAAAGAGTTACTCGATGAATGTCAAGGTTGTGATGGCTGTATGAACATATACACTCCTTGCTGGGGTGAAAAAGAAATATTAAAGTATGTAAAGTTATTCAGATTTTTATTTACCAAGAATACATTATTAAAGTTTTTAAAACGGAAAAAAATCTTTAATAACATAGGAGAAAGAGAGCTTAGAAGGGCAATTGATATACTTTTAAAAGAAAAAAAATTAAAATCCTTCTTTTCTCATATTTTCTGACAAAGCAATATCTTTTTACATCTCTTTCTGTTAGACTTTAAATTGGAGGGTAACATGAAAGACATTAGCCACCTTTATCAAGGACTATATGGAACAAATTTTGACAAAAAGGATATGGATGCTCGCTTTGAAAGTTTATTAAAGGAGCATGAAAGACAATTTGGAGCAAAGAAAGATGTTGCTCTATTCTCAACTGCAGGACGTACAGAAATTGCAGGTAACCACACAGACCACAACCTAGGTTTAGTTATTACCGGTACAATTAATCTCGATACAATTGCTGCTGTTTCACTTCGTGATGATAGTAGAGTAATTTTAAAGAGTGAAGGCTTTCCAGTTGATGATGTTGATATCTCAGATTTAGAAATTAAAGAAAATGAAAAAAATACTACTTCTTCTTTAATAAGAGGTATTGCTGCTGCATTTAAGCAGCGAGGCTTAAAAACTGGTGGATTTGAAGCAAATACAACAACTAGAGTTTTGAAGGGTTCTGGTTTATCTTCATCTGCAGCTATTGAAGTATTAATTGCTGAGATTTTCAATAATTTATTTAATGATGATAAGCTTCCACCTGTAGAACTTGCTAAAATTAGCCAATATGCTGAAAACGTATATTTTGGTAAGCCTTCAGGATTAATGGATCAAATAGGATGTGCAAATGGTGGAATTGTAGGAATTGATTTCAAGGACGCTAAAAACCCTGAAGTAACAGCTCTTGATGTTAATTTCAAAGACTATGGATATAATCTAGTTATTGTAGATACTAAAGGAAATCATGCTGATTTAACAGGAGAATATGCTGCTGTTCCAGCAGAGATGAAGATGGTTGCATCATATTTTGGCAAAGCTGTATTAAGAGATGTATCACTAGAAGAATTCATAGCAAAGATGGCAGATATTAGAAAAGAGATTAATAATGATCGAGCAGTCTTAAGAACTTACCACTATTTATGTGAAAATGAGAGAGTAAAGGCAATGCTTCAAGCACTTGAAAACAAAGACTTTGATGCTTATTTAAAGGGTGTTCAAGATAGCGGTAATTCATCTTTTAGATTTCTACAAAATGTCTACGCTTCATCTGCCCCATTTGAGCAGGGACTTTCAATTGGAATTGCATTAAGTGAAAGCATCTTAAAAGATAAGGGTGTTGTAAGAGTACATGGTGGTGGTTTTGCAGGAACTATTCAAGCGTATGTACCAGATGATTTATTAAATGAGTACATTACTAAAATGGATAATCTATTTGGTAAAGGCTCTGCAACAATTCTCGCAATTAGAAGTCTTCCAACATGTAGACTTTGCTAGAAAAGTGAGTGCTGCTGTAGCTTATTTACAGCAGCATTTTTTATTAATCTCATCTTCAAAATGTTTAGCAGCATCACAGCCATGACAAGAAGAGCATGAGGAACAATGCCCCTTCTTCTTTAATGATCTAAGTGCTAATCCAACTAAAAGTAAAATTACTAATAAAACTATAATTGTTGCCATAATACACCTCGTGTTAGTCTTAACTAACTATAATATTTTTATTAGGTTATTTCAACTACTTATAATTTTTTAATAACATCACTATAATGTCGCACGATATGAGTAACGATAAAAATGCAATTTTAGAGGGACCTATTTGGAAGGCTATATTATACTTCTTCTTCCCTATTCTATTTGGAACTTTTTTCCAACAACTATATAACACAGTTGATGCCATAATTGTTGGACAGTTTTTAGGAAAGAGTGCATTAGCCGCCGTCGGTGGTGGAACAAGTACAATTATTAATTTACTTATTGGATTTTTTACAGGTTTAGCATCTGGTGCATCTGTAGTAATATCCCATCGCTATGGTTCAGGTGATAGCAATAGAACAAACAAAGCAATATCCACAGCAATGGCGATAGCAATAATAAGTAGTATATTAATTACTATCTTTGGCTTACTATCGGCCAAGGCTTCACTTGAAATTATAAAAACACCAGAAGATATTATTCTAGATGCTCTCTCATATATGAGAATTTATTATTTAGGCTCTGTTACTCTTGTTATGTTTAACATGGGAACTGGTATATTTAGAGCTTTAGGAGACTCAAGACATCCTCTATATTTTTTAATAATAGGATGCTTATGTAATATCCTTTTAGATATAGTTTTTATTGGTATCTTGAAGCTTGGTGTTGAAGGTGCAGCATTTGCAACTGTCATTTCTCAAGGTATATCAATGGTCCTTACCTTAGTTAGCTTAAGTAAAATAAAGGGAGAAATAAACTTTAAAATCTCAACAAGCAGAATTTATACATCAGAATTTAAAGAAATGATAAGAATAGGTCTTCCATCAGGCATTCAATCAATGCTCTATACATTTAGTAATTTACTTATTCAAAGTAGTGTAAATAGCTTTGGAACCGATACAGCTGCTGCATGGGCTGCTTATGGAAAGTTAGATTGTATGTTCTGGATGATTATTAATGCATTTGGAATAGCTATTACAACATTTGTTGGCCAAAACTATGGAGCAGGTAAAAAAGATAGAGTAAAAAAAGGTATTTGGACTACTGTTCTATTCTCTGCTATAACTACATTTGTCCTTAGTATTATTTATTGCTTATTTGCACGCTATGCATATATGTTATTTACAAATGATAAAAATGTAATTGATATTGGTGTTGAGATAATTTACACAATTGCTCCACTATTTTTTACATATATTCTTGTTGAAATATTATCAGGAGCAATTAGAGGTGCAGGCAAGGCATTAGTTCCAACAATTATTTGTTTAACTGGTATTTGCGGTTTTAGAGTACTATGGATTTTCATGGCTGTTCCATTCTTTAATACACTAGGCACCGTTATTCTATGCTACCCTATTACTTGGGTAATAACCTCAATAATGTTCTTATTTTACTACAAAAAAGGAAAGTGGCTTAATTAAAAAGAGGAGTGCATCGCACCCCCATTTTTCTATTAGAATAATTCTTTGTAATCAGTTGAAATTTCCTTGTAGTTACTTGGCATATTAACTAGCTTACTTAATGCAGGAGGCATTTCAACAGTTTTACCAATAAGAGGCTCAACTACTGTTTCAAACTTAGCAGGATGAGCTGTTGATACAATAATTGTTGCATCATCCTTGTAATGATCTAACCTAACACGCTCAGCACAAGCTGTATGAGGACAAAGAATATAGCCTTCTTTATTGTACTCATCACTAATAGTTTTCTTTATTTCCTCGTCACTAACAGAGTAGGAAGTAACATTAGCTTTCATCTCATCGTAACTCTTAAAGAGGTTAAATAGTCTCTCCATATTAGAAGGAGCACCAACATCCATTGCATTAGCAAGGGTCTTAACGCTATCTCTAGGACGATATTCACCACTTTCAAGATACTCAGGAATAGTTTTATTTGCATTTACTGCAAGAACAATCTTTTCAATTGGAGCACCAATAGCTTTAGCCCAGAAAGCACCAGTTGAGTTACCAACATTACCTGATGGAACAATAATTACCGGCTCTTTACCAGTTCTTGCTTTATAAAGCATAGATGCATATACATAGTAAACCATTTGAGGAAGTAAACGACCAAGGTTAATTGAGTTAGCACTTGAAAGTCCTGTAAGAGAAGGATCTACAAAAGCACTCTTTACCATCCTTTGACAATCATCAAATGAGCCTCTTACTTCATAAGATGTGATGTTATCATCCCAACAAGTTAACTGTCTTCTCTGACGCTCAGCAACTCTTCCCTTTGGGAAAAGAACCTTAACAGAAAGGTTCTGTCTTTTATGGAATGCAGAAGCAACCGCACCACCTGTATCACCACTTGTAGCAACTAAGATACAAAGTTTTTCACCCTTCTTAACAAGAAGCTTTTCCATAGAGAAAGCTAAGAAACGAGCACCAAAGTCTTTAAATGCAGAAGTTGGTCCATGGAAGAGCTCAAGAACTGACGTATCTTTTAAATCATTTAATACAACAGGGAAGTTAAAAGCGCCTTCACAAATATCCTTTAAATCATCAAGAAGTTCATCTCCTTCGAAAAATGGCTTTAAAGTCTCATATGCAAATAATGGATAGCTTAAATCTAAGCTTACACTACTTGAGAGCTTAGGAAGCTGGGATGGAACAAATAATCCTCCATCAGCAGCAAGGCCCTTTAAAATAGCTTGAGAAGCTGTAAGTTTTATTTCTCTTTTTTCATCACGTGTTGAATAGTAGTACATATCTTTCTCCTTTAATCAGAGTATTCCAGCACCGAGGTAGATTGCTAATCTGAGTAAATCTGCAAAGACACCTCCAGCAGTTACTTCTCTACCAGCTCCTGGGCCCTTAATAACAAGAGGTTGGCTCTCGATATAACGGCTAGTTACGAATGTTATCACATTATCTGTTCCTGATGCACTTGCAAATGGATGGTTAGAAGCAAAAGATTCAAGAGAAACAGAGCATTTTCCGTTATCAACTCTACCAACATATCTAATAACTTCACCCTTTGCTTTAGCTTCTTTATACTTTGATAAAATCTCATCATCCATCTCAGAAAGTCTTGATAAGAACTCTTCTTTAGATGCGTCTTTGAGAGTATCAGGAACTAGAGATGCAATATTTAAATTCTCAAGTTCTACATCAAGTCCAATTTCACGTGCCAAGATTACAGTCTTTCTTGCAACGTCCATACCTGATAAGTCATCTCTTGGATCTGGTTCTGTATATCCCATTTCCTTTGCTTGTAATACAAGCTGAGAAAAAGGAACGGATCCATCATATTCATTAAATAGCCATGAAAGAGTACCTGAGAACATACCTTCAATTTTCTTAACCTCATCACCTGTTTGGATTAAGTCATTTAAGGTGTTGATAACAGGAAGGCCTGCACCTACTGTTGTTTCGTACAAGAATCTTTTTCCTGTACGCTTACAAGTTTCAAACATCTCCTTGTAATAACTATATGGACCAGTTGCAGCTTTTTTGTTTGGAGTAATTACATGGAACTTCTCTAAGAACTTTGAATACATAGAAGCAAGTTCTTGGCTTGTTGTACAATCGATTAAGACTGAATGCGGATAATATTCAGAGCCTACATGTGATAAGAATTTATTTAAGTCATACTCTTGTGAAGCGACCTCAAATAGTTCTCTCCACTTTGTAAGATCAATACCTTCTTCACTTAAAATCATTCTTGATGAACTAGCAATTGCACGAATTCTTATATCAAGTCCAAATTGAGCTTGGAGTCTTTCTTTCTCACTTGCTAACTGGTCTAAGAAGGTACCACCAATGTTACCTGGTCCAAAGAGACCTACAGACATTGTTTGTGCTGATAAGAAGAACGAAGCATGTACTTGAGAAAGTGCCTTTAGAGAATCACACTCGCGGATTACTGCTGAAATATTTCTTTCAGAAGAACCCTGTGCAATTGCAGAAATGTTAACGCCTGCCTTTGCTAAAGCTGAGAAGAACTTACCAGATACACCAATTTGGCCACTCATTACTTCACCAACAGCTGCAAGAATAGCCATATTGCTAACTGCACTTATTGATCCAATTTGATGATTATTTAGTTCACTTTCAAATTCATATCTAGCACAAGCTGCAGCCATTGTTACTTGAGCAGATGGTACAGCAAAACAGATTGAGTACTCACTAGATGCCTGGCTGATAAGGATAACAGAAATACCTTCTCTTCTTAATGCTGTGAACAAACGAGAAGAAATACCTGGAATACCTGACATACCAGCACCTTCAATGTTAATAATAGAAATATCTCTCATTACAGAGAAGGCTTTAATTGGGAAACGTCTATCTTGAATACTCTTTTTATCTGTAATAATTGTTCCCTTACTTGCAATATCCCCCCAATACTTTAGCTCAATTGGAATACCTTGGCTCTGAGCAGGAATAAAGTAATGCGGATGTACAATAGGAGCCCCGAAGAAACTTAATTCTGTAGCTTCAGCATATGTTAATCTTTCAATTACCTTTGCAGAAGGAATATCCTTCTTTCTAGCTGTACATAATAAAGACCTATTATTCCAAAATGTTAATGCACCATTAGCATTGACAGCACATAAGGATGCAGTATATTCACTCTCTCCCTCATGGCTTAGTACTTTAATTTTAGGTTGAATTAAATCACCATATACGAAGGTCGCACCAGTTGTAAAACTCTTTTGTCTAACAGCTTTTTCTGCAGGAACTAATGATACTGTGATATTATTTGCTTTAAAGTGTGCTGAAGCAATTAAGGCTAGATAATAGCTTGTTAAAGAAGCAAAGTACTTTTGAGTACTCTCTGAAATATCTTCTAAAAGCCAAACAGAACGGAGGATATCTTCCATATCCTCAAATCCTTTTCTAATTAATGAAGAAACTAATTCGTCTCTAACACTAAGCTTTGAAGAAAGATCTAACCATGCTAGCTGTGACTGCTCCAAAAGAGACCATAGGATTTCATCCTTTCTCTTAGCACTCTCTAAAAGACCTGATAATCCTAACTGTCCATCATGAACAGGAGAAATTACATAAACTTGACTTTCCTCTGTTGATGAACCATGAATCTTTAACAGCTTTTCATATCCTTGTGGTACTGAGAGCATTACACCTTCTAAGGCATGTACTCTTAAGTTTTCCATAAAATCCTCCGATAATGGCTATATACAAACATGAGCCCTGCGAAAGGGCTCATACTCTTGGAAAAGGGAGAAAGATTATACTACTTTCTGGAATTTTCCGCTTCTAAGACAACGTGTGCAAACCTTGATTGTCTTTGGAGTACCATTAATCATTGTCTTAATAGTAACAAGGTTTGGGCGGAACTCTCTCTTCTTTGTTACACCAATATGCTGACCAACACCGCCGTCCTTCTTAGCTTGACCTTTACGAGGAACAACCTGTCCAGCAACAGTACCCTTACCGCAAATATCACATCTTCTTGCCATGATTATATCCACCTTAATTTGTGTTGTTTTTATTCTTTGGGCGTCTTCCCAAAATCATCTGTTCGAGCATAGACAGATATAGTGAGAGGTCGCAACTATTTGACTTTAACAAATATTCGCATGTTTTGTAAATAGTCTTTCTATTCATTTTTCCCATGATTAAGTATTATTTGCTTATGAGAGAATGTATTTTCGCACTTATGTGCGATAAAGAGTGTGAAAAAATACTCTATCAATTAAGGAAAAATCTATTTAAAGAAACAGGAGATGAAACTATCTTTTCACTCCCTCCTTTTATTATGCTTGGGAAAACAGAAAAAACCTCCTTTGATAGAGCTCACTTTAACTTTAATTTAAAATTTGAAAACAATTTTACACTAACCAATATTGGTTATCTATTAAAGGCCAATGATGATAATAAATTAAAAGAATTGCAAAAAAGTTTAGGCATTGAAGAAGGGCCTACTGGAATATATTTTTCTAAAAAAAATTCATTTAAGATGAATAATCCAATAGTAACAAAGCATCAACGCCTAGTATTACTAAAACCTTATTTAGATGGTTTTACACTCCTACAATAAGCATTAACTGGGCATGCTTCGCAGTTAGGATTTTTACTATAACAGAACTTTCTACCATGTAAATTTAAAACCATAGAAAGCCTTGACCAAATTGCTTCATCATAGTGTTTTTTAATATCAAGCTCTACTTTATCAGGATCAACTTCATCAGTAAATCCAAGGCGTTTAGCTACTCTTTTAAAGTGAGTATCAACAATGATTGCACTCTTTGAGCAGATATGCAAAATATAGCAGTTTGCAGTCTTACGCCCTACTCCAGGTAGCTTTATCAACTCCTCAATTGTATCAGGGATATAACCTAGTTCTACAATAGCCTTAGCAAGAGAAATAATATTCTTCGCCTTAACTCTATAAAAGCCTAACGGATGAATGATTTCTTCAACTGAAGATAATTCTGCTTTTGAAAGTGCTTTTTCATCAGGATATTTTGAAAATAATATAGGGGTTATTTTCATAACCGCAGCATCAGTAGTTTGAGCTGATAGACAAACGGATACAAGAAATTGAAAAGGTGTATCAGCAAATAAGAATCCAATATCTTTTGGATATAATTTATCTAATACTTCAAATGCTTTCATTTTATCTTTGTTTACCATATCTATCCCCATATCCTTTATCTATCATACAAATGATTATTTAATTTTATCAAAGGGATATGCAACTAATTTTTCAATTGATATTTAAATCAGATATTAATGATTTATCACTTAAAAAAGAAAAAAGCTGAAATCTCATTTCAGATCTCAGCTTTCTTGTCGGGATGAATGGACTCGAACCATCGATATTCTGCTCCCAAAGCAGACGCCATAGCCGCTAGGCGACATCCCGAATCAACGTTGATGATAATGCCCTAAATAAAAAAATTAGTCAACACTTAGATGAAAAATTTTTAAAAAATTTTGAAAAATATTTTTTTCATCCAATATTGTCATAACAAAATCTCAAAGTTATCATTAAGTATTGGAATATGAAAAAAAGAATTCTTATCATTTTTTTGATTATCACTATGCCACTTTTTTCATTAATGGCCGTTGACTCTTTATCAGATTATGATATTACGTTCTATAAAACAGTTTCTGAATCTTTAAGTATTGTTAACAAAGAGAAGTTTGGTTTTGATTACACAGGTTTTGGCTTTGTAGGTCAAAGTAAAAATGGTGTTTTCATGCGTTTTGGTATCCAAACGCCTTATGTATCAATTGCATCCTTGATTAAACCAATTGAAACACAGCAAGAGATTGAAGAAGATGGAAAAACCAAACTTGCAATAACAAAAGAAAAAATATCTGATATCTCAATATCATTTATGCTTGGTAGTGCTAAAAGATATATTTTTGATAACATTCTTGATTTTTACCTAGGTTACGGCTTTATGTTTGCATATAAAAGGTATAGTAATAATAATCTTAATAATAGTATTATTATAAAACTATCAGATTTTGATTTATCACTAGATTTTGACGTAGGGGCAAAATTTTTAATAGTTAAAAACCATTCATTAAGGATAGGAGTATATGGCTCTTATGATCTTTTTAATTATTCATCAGCAAATATTGAATTTAAAAACTCATCAGATATTGAACCTATTTTTTATTACGAAGCCAAACTAAAACTCTTTGGAGATGAAGGCACAAATATTCCAATTAAATTCTTTGGCTATATTTCAATGGGTACAACATTTACAAATAAACAATTTAAAAAAGCTTATAGATATCAAATAACAGAAAAAGGTACATTTAGATCTGAAATATAAAAAAAACCGGACCCTTTTGGAATCCGGCTCGTACGCCCTACAAGATTCGAACTTGTCACCTACTGCTTAGAAGGCAGTTGCTCTATCCAGGTGAGCTAAGGGCGCATTGTCTTAAGACGAAAATTATAATAGAAGATTAATATTTTTTCGTCAATAGTACTTTTCCTTTTTTTTGATAGGATTATATCAAAGTTGCGAAAAAATACTATTCCGGAGTTTAGATTTTAAATCTAGCTAAAAATCAATAAAATCATCGATTCAGCCCTTAAATGGGCTTTTTTTGTGCTTTTTTAATTATTTTGTTAGATTTTCTTTACATACGTCCATATACGTGCTATAATTGTTTCATGCATATAAATGTTATTCCAGAAAAGAAAACAGGTAGAAAACTAATGGTGTTTGTTGAGACTTTCACAGGAGAAGATC
>NZ_JAXEGN010000018.1:0-10506 GCF_034103065.1 Bullifex sp.
TTCTTACAGTAGGCATTTATCTTTCTTATAACTATGCACAGTATACCGTTTATGGTTACACTAGATATCACAGTTTTAATAATACCAATTTTATTATTGGGGTAGCAATCTTTGCTTTAATTGCGTATGTTAGCTCTATCTTCCTCTATGGTTTTGGTGAACTTGTTGAAAATTCTGCAAAGATTGCAGAAAATACTTCAAAGCTTCTTGCAGAACACAAGAAAAGCGAGAGTGATACTACAAAAGATTCTATAAATATGAATTAATCAATAATTATTAAATCTGTTATTAATTGCCCGCAGTTTTGCGGGTTTTTTGTTATAGCTATTAAATCTATATCTCTATGTCACTTTATCATAAAAGTTTTACACAGTCTCCCCTGTATTAAAATTTCAAGGTTTTTATCTCTCTTTTTTAAAAATTCTTACCTAAGAAAGCTTAAAATAAAATATTTTTACTTTAAAATACTTAATTATTTATATTGTAATTAAATAAATATTTATGTATTTTAGCATTTTATATATTCTTTATTGCTTTAATGGTATTATTTTTCTATTAGGAGATAGAAAGAATGATAAGTGAAGCACCTGTAATAATCTGTGGGTTTCCTTCGCCTGCTCAAGATTATACAGAATCAAGTTTAGATTTTAATACATATTTAGATGTAAGGAAACCAAGTGTATACGCACTTCGAGCTAAGGGTGTATCAATGACCGGAGCAGGGATTTACCCAGAAGATATAATCTTAGTTGATAAATCAAAAAGGGCTTATCATGGTTCTTTGGTTGTTGCCTGTATTGATGGTTGTTTTACACTCAAACGATTATTTTTAAAGCCTCAAGTAATACTACATCCAGAGAATCCTGATTTTGATGATATCATACTTGGAAAAGAAGAGGAGTTAACAATATTTGGAGTTGTTACTGCAGTTGTTAGAAAACTATGATAGGACTTTGTGATTGCAACAGTTTTTATGCCTCCTGTGAAGCTCTATTTAGGCCGGACCTTAAGGGAAGAGGTATTGTTGTTTTATCAAATAACGATGGGTGTGTTGTAACAGCAAATAAGGAAGCCAAGCAAAATGGAATTACTAGAGGGTTAAACTGGTTTGAAGTTAAAGATATTGCAGCAAAAAGAGGAGTTAAAGCCTTTTCTTCTAACTATCCACTCTATCAATCAATATCTGATAGAGTGATGACCTTACTTTCCCAAAAAACTTACGAAATATTTCCATACTCTATTGATGAAGCTTTCTTTACTCCAGGAGTTATTAAGCCTGAAGAACTCCGATATGAAATTACAAATGAAAGTGGTATTCCTGTATCTATTGGCTTAGGGCGAACTAAAACACTTGCTAAAATTGCCAATCACATTGCAAAGAAAGAAAAAAGTGGTGCCTTTATTTTAAATGAAGCAGATGAAGATGAAGTATTAAAGAATACAGATATTATAGATGTTTGGGGTATTGGATATAGGAACTCAGAAAAGCTTAAGAAGAGAGGTATCTACACTGCTAAAGCATTTCGGGATCTAGATGACGATTTTATCTTAAAGCTCTTAACGGTAACAGGACTCAGAACAGCTCTTGAATTAAGAGGTGTAGATGCCCACCAGGAAAGTATTAAAAATGCATCCTTTGCGTCAGGTATTACATTCTCTCATCCGATAGTATCTTATGACGAACTATACAAAACCTTAGTTTCACATGCTCAAACTCTCTCTGAAAAGCTAGAAAAGAAGGGTTTGGAATCAGGTGAAATTGCAATACAAATTTTCACATCTCGTTTTAAAAGTGATTTCTACACTCCATTTGTAAAAGTAAAATTAATCCATCCCACTTCTTATCTTCCAACATTTTCAAAAGCAATTGGATATGCTTTATCCATTTGCTATAAAAAAGCAGCTTACAAAGGATCACGAGTATTTGCACTCGATATCCATGAAAAAGGTGAGAGGCAGTACAACTTATTTTATAATGATAATTATTCAGATGAAAGGAATCAAAGACTAACTAGTGTTGTATGTGAATTAAATAAAAAGTATGGAAGAGGTGAAGTTACTACACTTTCTGCTCTTGGTTTAACTAAGGATAAAATGACAAAGGCAGAGCTAAAAAGCCCTGCCTACACTACTCGTTTTACTGATCTACCATTAATCCTCGATAGATAGAGCTTTAATTATCTCTTCAGGGATCATAATGGGACGTTTCTTTTCAAGAGATATTGCTGCAACTTTAACTTCTAAAGTTGCAAGCACTTCATCATCTCTTTTTACAATTTGATTAAATACTGCAGAAAACCTTTTGGCTTCCTTTACATAGGTCTCTACAGTTAATAAATCATCTAAATAGCCAGGCTTTTCATATGAAATATTTATACTCTTAACAACGAAGGCACAGTCAGCTGAAAGAAGTTGACTTTGACTTCCCTTAAATACACTTCTTAATGCCTCTGTTCTTGCGTGCTCAGCAAAGTCCAAATAACGTGCATGGTAGACAATTCCACCAGCATCGGTATCAGAAAAGTAAACACGAAGAGAATAATTATACTTCAACCTCAGCTCCTTCAAATCTTAGAGTCTTAACATAGTCATCATAAGTTTCAGCTCTTCTAATCATAACAAGTTTATTATCAGAGGTGAGTAAATACTCTGCATGACGAAGCTTTGCATTGTAGTTAAAGCCCATTGAATGACCATGTGCTCCGGTATCATGGATTACTAAAATATCACCTTCATCAACCTTTGGAAGCTTTCTGTCAATTGCAAACTTATCGTTATTCTCACAAAGAGAGCCTGTAACATCATAAGTATGGTCTTTAGCTAAACCACTTTTTCCAACAACAGTGATGTGATGGTATGAACCATAGAGTGCAGGACGCATTAAATCAGCCATACATGCGTCAAGCCCAATGTAATCTTTGTACTTCTTTGTTACATGTAAGGCCTTGGTAACAAGATAGCCATAAGGCCCTGTGATCATACGACCACATTCAAATGTAAGTCTTACCTTCTGGTTATACTCTTTATAGAGAGCTTCAATCTTAGCTGAAAGATCTGCTAAATCAATTCTTTCATCCTCTAAGCGGTATGGAATACCAATTCCACCACCCATATCGATGAATTCAATATCGATATCAAGTTCTCTCTTAATATCGTTAACAAGAGTAAAGAGCATTCTTGCAGTCTCAACGATATAATCTCCATTAAGCTCATTTGAAGCAACCATTGTATGAAGACCAAAGCGTTTAGCACCAAGGGCTTTTGCCTTTTTATAACACTCAAAGAGCTGGTCCTTAGTAACACCATATTTTGCTTCAACAGGGTTACCAATAATAGCATTACCAGTTCTATCTGGACCTGGATTATATCTAAAGCAAATTAACTCTGGGAACTTTTTACCAAGAGCATCATACAAAAAGTCAATGTGAGTAATATCATCAAGGTTAATTATTGCACCAAGCTCGTATGCAACTCTAAACTCTTCTGCTGGTGTGTCATTTGAAGTAAATACAATCTTTTCACCTTTAATACCAGAAGCCTTACTTAATAAGAGTTCAGGAAGAGATGAACAATCGGCACCAAAACCAAGAGCAGCTAAGCGCTTTAAAATTGCAGGATTAGGGCAAGCCTTTACAGCAAAGAAATTTGTAAAGCCAGGGGCCCAATTGAAAGCTTTCTTAAAGTTTTCAGCATTCTCTAAAATTGCTTTTTCATCATAAAGGTGGAAAGGTGTTGGGATACCTTCAATTTTTTTAAGGAATTCACTCTCATTAAGGGGCAATTTTTTCTCACTCATTTTAAGTTCTCCTTAATACTCTTAATCGCCTTTTCAACATTTTCTCTGTGGCCATAAGATGAAACACGAACATAGCCTTCACCTGCAGCACCAAAGCCAGCACCTGGAGTAACTACAACGTGACACTTATCTAAAAGATAATCGAAGAACTCCCAGCTTGATAAGCCATTAGGACACTTTGCCCAAATGTAAGGACTGTTTTTTCCTCCAATACATTCAAGACCAATGCTTTCAAGACCCTCTTTAATAATTCTTGCATTTCCCTTGTAGTAATCAACAAGCTCTTGGCAAGCCTTATAACCTTCATCTGATAAAGCAGCTAAGCCACCAGCTTGAGCAATGTTGGAAGCACCATTGAAGAAGGTACACTGTCTTCTATTCCACATTTGTCTAAGCTCATTTGGTTCACTATTTTCACAAACAAGTGCATGTGGTACAACTGTCCAACCGAGACGAACACCAGTAAAGCCCGCATTCTTAGAAAATGAATTAATCTCAATTGCACATTCCTTTGCACCTTCAATTTCATAGATAGAACGTGGAAGCTCGTCATCCTCTATGTATGATGAGTAAGCTGCATCGAAGATAATTACAGCCTTATTCTCTCTTGCATAGTCAACAAAAGCTTTAAGTTGTTCTTTTGTTGCAACAGCACCAGTTGGATTATTTGGGAAGCAAAGGTAGATGATATCAACTTTTTCCTTAGGAGGAAGTGGAACAAAGCCATTTTCCTTATTACCCTCAAGGTATACAAAACCCTTATATTGACCATCAACAAAGCCAGTACTTCTACCACCAACTACGTTTGAGTCTACATATACTGGGTAAGCAGGGTCTTGAACTGCTACAATACAATCCTCAGAAAAAAGATTTTGAATATTTGCAGCATCACTTTTTGCACCATCAGAGACAAAGAATTCATCTGCTAAAAGCTCAACACCATAGTGAGACTTATAGAAGTCCTTTAAAGCTTCTCTTAATGGAGTATCCCCCTGCTCATCACCATAGCCTGTATATGTGTCTCTTGATGAAAGCTTATCAAGCTTTGCTTTCATAGCATCAACAAGTACAAGAGGAAGAGCTTCTGTAGTATTACCAATACCAAGACGCATTAACTCAATTCCAGGATTATTTTGACTCCAAAGCTTAGTTCTTCTTGCAATTTCAGGAAATAGATAACCAGATGCAAGCTTTGTATAGTTACTATTAATTCTAGCCATTAGATCTCACCTCTCTCAATTGCAGCAAAGATATCATCTGTACTCTTAATTAAAACATCTCTATGTTCACTCTTTTCAAGAGGACACATTGGAAGACGGAAAATTTCACGGCACTTACCATAGTGAGCCATAGCAGTTTTAATAGGAATTGGGTTTGTTTCAATAAAGCAAGTTTTAAAGAATGGAGCAAATACATTCTCAATTTTTTCAGCTGTAGCATAGTCGCCATCAAATGCAGAGTGAACCATCTTTGCCATCTGCTTAGGGAAAAGGTTTGAAGCAACAGAAATAACACCATCACCACCTCTTCTTACAAGCTCAAGAGCTAGATTATCGTCTCCTGAAAGGACTGTGAAATCATCTGGAGTTCTATTAATTACATCGGTCATCTGGTCAAGATTACCACTTGCTTCCTTAACAGCATAAATATTAGGACAATCATTAACAAGGCGAATTAATGTATCGGTTTCCAAGTTTACACCTGTTCTACCTTTAATATTGTATAAAATACATGGAACACTTACGCTATCAGCAATAGCTCTGAAATGTCTATATAAACCTTCCTGGTTAGGCTTATTGTAGTAAGGATTTACCAGTAATACAGCATCAACACCTGCATCCTCAGCGTGTTGAGAAAGTCTAATTGCTTCATTAGTAGCATTAGAACCTGTTCCAGCAATTACTGGAACTCTACCTTTAGCAAACTTAATTGTTTGAGCAATTACTCTATCGTGCTCCTCGTGAGAAAGACATGGGCTTTCACCAGTTGTGCCACAAGGTACTAAGCCATCAATTCCATTCTCGATTTGGAAGTTAATAATTCTCTCTAGTGCAGCATAATCAACTGTACCATAATCGGTAAAAGGTGTAATTAAAGCAGTAAAAACACCTCTAAATAAATCACTCTTTTTCATTTTTATATCATTCTCCAAGAATATTGTTTATTAAATCATCCATTGAAAAGAGACCTACTCTCTTTTCACTTATTAACCACTTTGCAGCGCTAAGAGAGCCAGAAGCAAAACCATCACGACTTCTTGCACTGTGACTTATTGTGATAGTATCAACATCACTATCAAAAATAACCTCATGAATGCCAGGAACACTTCCCACCCTACTTGAGGAAAGATGAAGTACATTTGGTCTTATCTTTTGATGCTGACATTCTGTATCTATTTCATCCTTTCTATCAAGGTTTTTAATAACCTCTTTAGCAAGCATCAAACCAGTTCCAGATGGACTATCAGCCTTTTTGTTATGGTGTATCTCATGTACAGCTACATCATATTCAGTAAGAGTATTCATAAGTTTAGAAGCATATGAAACAATCTTAATAGTTGCAGCAACGCCTAAAGAAAAGTTTCCAGACCAAAGAATTGCTCCACCCTTTTCTTGAGTATAAGTTTTAACTTCATCAACTCTTTCATACCATCCTGTTGTTCCAATTACTGCAGGTATAGAGTAGTCAACATACTTCTTAATATTTTCTACAGCAGTAGATGGATGTGAAAAATCGATAACAACATCACAGCCCTCTAAAGATTCTTTACTAAGAGTCTTAGAGGTAACTCTTACATCATCTGAAAAACAATCTATTACAGCTTTTACACAATAAGAGGATTCGTGAGCTAAATCATAAATCCTCTTTCCCATTTTACCAAAACCTACAATACCAATATCCATATCGTGGATATTAGCAGATTAGTAAAATAATGTCTATAAAATAACAATATGTTATTATAATAACTATTTTCTCTTTTTACTCCTCTTTTCCGCTCTCTCTTGTGATTGCTTAAAGAAATCAGCAAAAGTACCACCACCTACATCAGAAAAAGAAGATGAAGAAAAATTATTTTTCTTAACATTTCTTTCACTATCAAAGGTTCTGTTTTTCTTTTTACTTTCATGAACTACTTCTATCTTCGTTTCATATATTGTTTTAGCAATTTTTACAGTAGGCTTTTTTAGGCTAACCTTAACTTTTCCATCGCTAGTAAACTGAGGTGCCTTTTTAATCTTAACACTTGCTCCTGTATCAATAGGCACTTTTACAAGCTTTTCCTCATAAGAGCATGAAAGACGCTGACAGATGTAGTGAACACACCCATCAAGAGCGATGCTTTTCATCATTTCACTTCCACAGAATGGACATTTTTTTGAATCTACAAAGTGAGGTTCAAATACAAGAGAAGAGTTCTTAACCTCCTCAACCAAGTCACTAGCCATCTTTTTAATGTCTAAAATAAACTTGTCATAGTCCCCTGTTCCCTTACTAATATCATCTAATCTTTTTTCCCAAATTCCAGTTAATTCAGGAGACTGTAATACCTTTGGAGCAAGTCTAACAACTTCTCTACCCTTTGCAGTTGGTACAAAGTACTTTCCTTCTCTCTCAACATATCTATTTTGTACCAGTTTTTCGATGATCTCTGCACGAGTTGCAGGGGTACCAAGACCATTTGCTAAATTACCCTTGATATCTAAATCATCTACAAACCTACCAGCATGCTCCATAGCTGAAAGAAGAGTTGCATCTGTATAACGCTCAGGAGGAGTTGTACTATTTTCTCTAACAACTATATCCTCAATCTTTACTTTATCACCTTCATGAAGACGTAAAATAGCAAAGCTAATATCGAGGTTATCAACGGCAGCAGTACTCTTTATCCCAGCATCCTCACTTACCTTTCTCCATCCCTTTTGAAGTGGAAGTGTTAAACGAGTTTTAAAGTTTTTACCAGAAGCATCGATAATACATGTAGTTGTTTTATATTTGTATGATGATGACAAAACCTCCAAAAATCTTAATGCAATTAATCTGAATAACTTCTCTTCATCACAAGATAGCTTTTCAAGCTTTACAACTTCTTCCGTTGGAATAATTGCATGGTGGTCACTTACTTCTTCCTCTTTGACATTTCTTTCATTATCAAAATCAAAACCATCTTCCAAATATGATTTTGCAGTTGAAGCAAATTGAGTATTTAATAATGCCTTTAATCTATCTTTAAAGGTTGGAACAATATCAGAGGTTAAATACCTTGAATCTGTTCTTGGATAGGTAACGATTTTATGAACCTCGTATAGGCGTTGCAAGGTATCAAGTGTTTCCTTTGCAGAAAAGCCATAGGAAAGGTTTGCATCTCTTTGAAGCTCTGTTAAATCATAAAGTAGAGGCGGTTTTTCCTCCTTCTCTTCATCCTTAAGCTCGCTAACTACACACTCTTTACCCTTAAAAGAAGTTTCAAACTCCTCTTTTACCTTTTTATCTGTAAAGCGAATCGAGTTTTCCTCAGGATAGTATGATGCAGAAAAAAGACCAAAATCAGCACGAGCTGTATAGTAGCCAGAACCCAAGAAAGCTTCCCTTTCATCCTCTCGTTTAGTCATCAAAGCAAGAGTTGGTGTTTGAACTCTACCTGCTGAAAGCTTCGCATCATAGTGACAAGTTAATGCACGAGAAACATTCATACCAACATACCAGTCAGCCGCACTACGAGCCTCGGCAGCATGGTAAAGATTATCATAGAGTGAAGCAGGAACTAGGTTTGCAAAGCCCTCTTTAATTGCTTTTTCAGTTTGGCTACTTATCCAAAGTCTTTCAAGCTTACCATTATAGCCAGAAAGCTTTAAAATCCATCTAGCGACAAGCTCACCTTCACGACCTGCATCAGTTGCAATAACAACAGATTCAATATCACTTCGCTTTAAAAGTGCATTTATATTTTCAAATTGGTCTTTAGTATCTTCAATTACTTCTTGTTCTAATGTTTCTGGAAGCATTGGAAGATCTTTTATTGACCATCTTTTATATCTTTCACTGTAGTGCGCTGGATCACAAAGCTCAACAAGGTGTCCAAGAGCCCAAGTTACGATATAATTACTTCCTTCGATATATCCTTGAAAACGATCAAAAGCAAATAGTGTTTTTGCTATTTCCCTAGCTACTGAGGGTTTTTCAGTTATTACAAGTTTCTTCATGGTTAACGGATTTTATCAAAACACTTGCAATAATTAAAGTATATTGAATCAAAAATCACCTTGACGAGGCCAAGGGAGTCTAACTATAATTTAATTATCTCATAAGGTAAGGAGTATTACTATGGCTTACAGAATCACAGATTCATGCGTAGCTTGCGGAACTTGTGCAGGTGAATGTCCTGCTGAAGCAATTTCTGAAGGTGACATCTATTCAATTGACCCAGACAAGTGTCTCGATTGTGGTACATGTGCAGGCGTATGCCCAACAGGTGCTATCGAAGAGGCTTGATTAAAATCAATCACACTTCAAGCTGTCCTTGCTGGACAGCTTTTCTTTTATGATTACATTTTTAATATTATCAATAATACTAATACTATTAAGCACCTTTTCTGTACGATTTAAAAAGCTATCATCACCATTTTTAATGATGCTAGCACTTAAAGGTGTTTTATCATTTTTTCTTTCAACTTCAATTAGTTTTGCCATCTCTGCAATATGCGCTCTAATATTTATTATTATCTTTACCAAAACTCTTTATAAAATAAATAAGGTAAATGCAGCTATCATATTAGCTACATCTAATAGTGGTGATATAAAATTAACAATAATATTTAGTGTTATAGCACTACTATTACTACTTCTATCACTTAAGGATGAAAGATTTATTTTGTCCCCTTCCCTTTCAATAGCCTTTTCAATGCTACTATGTACTACATATTATTTACCAATATATGTATGTATAATTCTTTCTATTGTAATGACTATTTTTTCATTTTTCATGCTTGATGGGAGCAAAAAAGAATGACACTTGATAATGCTCTAATTGATAAACCTTTAAAGGTAAGTGAAATTAATAAGATAATAAAAGAAACCTTCAGACAGTCCTTTTATAACTTAACAATTGAAGGTGAAGTATCAGGATTTAAGCCATCTGCTACAGGACACTGGTATTTTACATTAAAGGATAAAGAAAGCCAAATAAGTGCGATAATGTTCCGTTTTTCAAGAACTCCTAGCTCATACATTCCTCAAAATGGTGATATGGTCACAGTTTATGGCAATATTGATGTATATGAGCCAAGAGGCACCTACCAAATTATTTGTCAAAGAATAGTAAGACAAGGTGATGGAGAAATATTAATTGAGCTTGAAAAAAGAAAACAATACTACCAAAGCTTAGGGTACTTTGATATTGAAAACAAAAAGAGTATTCCTAAGTACCCAACTAGAATTGGAATTATTACAGCTTCTAATGGAGCCGCAATTGAGGACATGTTAAACACATTAAAAAAGAGAGCGCCTTCTCTTGATGTTGTTATCTATCCTTGCTTAGTCCAAGGAGAGAGTGCGGCAGAGGATATTAGTGCACAAATTAATAATGCAAACCTTATTCCAATGTGTGATGTCTTAATTGTTGGTAGAGGTGGTGGATCAAAAGAGGATTTGCTTTGCTTTTCTGATCCATTAGTAATTGAAGCAATACATAACTCTGAGATACCTGTTATTTC
>NZ_JAXEGN010000019.1:0-5561 GCF_034103065.1 Bullifex sp.
GAAGCAAGAAAACTAATTATATCAGGCGGGAATATAATAACCCTTGATCAAACAGAAAAATATAAACTCAATACTAAAGGAGATAGTACAATGAGAATTGCAGTAACTTATGAAGATGGACAAATCTTTCAGCACTTTGGACACACAGAAAACTTTAAAGTTTATGATGTTGAGAATAATAAGGTTACAGACAGTAAAGTAATTAATACTAATGGCACTGGACATGGAGCACTTGCTACCCTATTAAATGGTTTAGATGTTGATGTCTTAATTTGTGGTGGAATTGGAGGAGGAGCTCAGATGGCTCTCGCTGAAGCAGGTATAAAGCTTTATGGAGGAGTTTTTGGTGATGCAGATAGTGCTGTTGACGCACTATTAAAGGGTGAACTTGAATATAATCCAAATGTAATGTGTTCTCATCACCACCATGAAGAGGGTCACTCCTGTGGTTCTCATAGCTGTGGACATCATTCCTGTCATTAATTCAAAGGGCTCTTTTTAGGGCTCTTTTCTTATGCTAAAATATTCTTATGATTAATGTACAAAATGATTGGCAAAGTTTTTTTGATAGAGAGCAAAAGCAATCCTATTACTTAGCATTAAGAGAGTTTTTGATAAAAGAATATTATTCAACAACTATCTATCCTCCAATGAATGAAATTTTTAATGCATTTAAATTATGTCCTTTTGAAAAAACCAAAGTAGTAATTGTCGGTCAAGATCCATACCATGAAGAAGGTCAGGCAATGGGGTTATCATTCTCTGTTAGAGAAGGTACACAAGAACCACCATCACTACAAAACATTCATAAGGAAATAATTGATGAAGGTGTTGAGATGGGGCCTTGGTCTTCTGATTTATCAAGATGGGCAAGGCAAGGAGTATTACTACTAAACTCTACCCTTACAGTTCGAGCTCATAAGGCTGCATCACATTCCTCTAAGGGATGGGAAACACTTACAGATAGAGCAATAATCGAGCTAGGTAAAGATACTAGGCCAAAGGTATTTATGCTATGGGGAAGCTATGCTAGAAGTAAAAAAGCTTTGATAGAATCAAAAAATCATTTGATATTGGAAGCTGTCCATCCAAGTCCACTCTCAGCATATAGAGGATTTTTTGGTTGTGGACACTTTAAAAAGTGTAATGATTTTTTACAAGAAACAAATCAAGAAAGAATAATTTGGTGAATAAAGCGGCCCGTTTGGACCGCTTATTTATTACTAAATTACATGTAGTGCATCAGTATCAATTAAGAGATGACACTTTTCACCGACCTTATAAACCTTTCTATTCTTAGGGTTGTGGTCTTCAAGCTTAACAAGAGTATTCCCTACCATTACATGATAATTCTGATAAGACCCCATGAAGCAAGAAACAATAACTCTACACTCTAAGCCACCCTCATCTCCAAGCTTAGCTGCTTCAGGACGTAGAACTGCAGTATATTGATCACCAATAACCATATTCTCTTTTGGAGGAGTCTTAAGTTTTTTACCTTCAAAATCAAGAACTGCGTATTTACCATCCATTCCAGCATATTTGCCTCTTAAGAAGTTTGCCTCTCCTATGAAGTCAGCAACGAACTCACTTACTGGATGGTAGTAGATTTCTTCTGGAGTACCCATCTGAGCAACTACACCTTTATCCATAATGATAATTTGGTCACTTATAGCCATAGCTTCACTTTGATCGTGAGTTACGTAAATAGCTGTAATTCCTACCTCTTGTTGAATTCTTCTAATTTCTGTTCTCATCTCTACACGAAGCTTAGCATCAAGGTTTGAAAGAGGTTCATCAAAAAGAAGAACTGATGGTTCAATAACAAGAGCTCTAGCCAAAGCAACACGCTGTTGCTGTCCACCAGATAGCTGATTTGTCATTCTACCTTCCATTCCAGAAAGCTTAACGAGATCAAGAATCTTCATAACCTTTTCTTTAATTACATCTTTTGGAACCTTTCTAAGCTTAAGGCCATATGCAACGTTATCAAAAATATTGTAGTGAGGTAAAAGTGCATAGCTCTGGAAAACCATTGCTGTATCACGCTTATTAGGAGTGAGCTCGTTAATTGGTTCATCTCCTAAATAGATTTCACCCTCATCCGGACTTTCAAAACCAGCAATCATTCTTAGTGTAGTAGTTTTACCACAGCCTGATGGACCTAATAGAGTAACAAATGAACCTGGCTTAATCTCAAGATCTGTATTTTTTACAGCATAGAAATCTTTACCTGTCTTTGGATCTTTATAAATTTTTGAAATATGTTCTAGGCGAACGCCCTTTTTTACCTTTTCCATTATTCGACCTCCTGAAGTTTTTTACTTGTTCCAAAGTGTTTGATGAAAATATTCATCAACAGTACAGAACCGTAAGTGATAATAATGAGGATTGTTGCAAATGCACATGCTAAGCCATATGCACCCTTCTCTGCAAACTCATTAATCTGAACAGTAATAAGTAAGAACTGTGGAGTAACGAGCAAGATAATTGCAGAAATAGCTGTAATACTTCTTACAAATGAAGTTACAAGACCAGAAAGGAATGAGTCCTTAATTAATGGCAATGTAACAGTCATAAATACTTCAAATGAGTTTGCACCCATATCATATGCAGATTCTTCGATTGACTTATCAATCTGGCGAAGTGCTGAAATACCAGAACGAGTACCTGTAGGAAGTGATCTAACAACAAATACAATAATTAATAGTGTTGCAGACCCATAAATCCACTGCATAATACCAGTATGGAAGATACCACCAGCAAAGCCTCTAATGTATCCAACACCGAGTACTGTTCCAGGAACTGCCATGGCAAGCATTGATACAGCTTCAATAAAGCCTTTTGCCTTAAACTTCTTCTTAACAACTAAGTAGGAAATAATCATTGAAAGAAGAGCTGTTATCGGAGCACTAATTAAGGAAAGTACAAATGAATCTTTGAAAGCTTTAAAGCCCTTAAACTTTGTAAATACCTGCTTATACCACTTAAATGTAAGTGGGAAGAATTTATATCCCCAAGTTGGGAATAATGATCCAATTGGAACACAAAGGTACATCATAATTACAAAGATAGCTACTGCTGAACAGAAGATAGTTAAAGGAAGTTTTACACTTCTATCTTCAATAAGCATTCTACCTCTAGAAGCTTTACCAGTTAAAGTAGCGGCTGTTTTCTTCTCAAGTACATACTTTTGCACAGCAAACATAACAAGGGTAATTGTTAAGAGTACAACTGCCATTGCTGCTGCACCTGATTTATCATAAGCACCTGTTATTTGCAAATAAATAGTAGTTGCTAAGGTATCATATGAACCACCAATAATCATTGGGTTTGCAAAGTCAGCAATTGATTCAATAAATGTAACTAAAAATGCATTACCAAGTCCTGGTAAAATTAAAGGTAATGTTACACTTGAAAATACCTTAAAACGAGTTGCACCCATATCTCTTGCGGCTTCTTCAAGAGATGGATCAATATTCTTCAATAAGCCCTTAAGCATCATGTAACATACAGGGAAGAATGTTAATGCCTGTACAATTACGATACCCCAGAAACCATATACAGAGTTATCATATATCTTTAATAAGTGTCTTGTAATAATACCAGCCTTACCAAAGAGCATAATCATCGAAAGTGAAAGTACAAAAGGAGGCGATACTACCGGGAGCATCGATACAACTTTAAAAAGTCCTCCAACGAACTTATTCATACTAAGGTAGACTTCTACATAAGCAAATAATAAGCCAACTAAAGTTGAAATAATACCTACTACGAAACCAACCTTTAATGTATTAGAAATTGCCTTTGTAAATGTAGGCATCTTAAAAATACGTGCAAATACGGAAAAGCCAAACTTTCCATCCCCAATGAAAGAATCAACAAGCAAAATTGCAAGTGGATAGAGGATAAATAAAGTTAGAAAGGCTATCAGCACAACTATAGTGGTGACCATGATAGGATCTTTCATCAGCTTCTTCCTATCAAGAGTAGCACCTTGTCCCTTTGCCATCTTTATGCCTCCTTGTGTGTTTAGTCAAAAAAGAGGGATGAAAAAGTATCTCATCCCTCTATATTTCAGGAATATTCTAGATTATTTAATCTGGAATCTTGTTGCATCGCCTGTTGCAGCACCAGAAGCAGCTAAAGCATCCATAACTTCAGATATATACTTCTTGATGTTTGCTGTAGCATCAGCAAAGTCATAATCGATAACGTTTGTTGGGTCTAAGCCAAATTCATAAGCGATCTGTGGCTGCTCAGCGTTATCAATTACTAGGAACTGATATGAACCATTATCCTTAGCAATGTTTACACAATCTGGAGAGAGTGCGAATTCAATCCAAAGCTTAGCTGCATTAGGATGCTTAGCTCCCTTAAAGATTGCTGTTGCACCAATTTCACATGTTGTACCAGATGATGGGAGAACGAGACCGATATTGTCATAGCCGTTATCTACGATTTGTGTGATACCATCGTGTAAGAAGCCAAGACCGATAACACATTCGCCTGTACCTACGTTCTTTGAAGGACCTGAACCAGACTTTGTATAAACGTGGATGTTCTTATCAAGGTCTACTAAGTACTGAATACCTGCATCATGACCATACTTCTGGATAACTGTATTGATGATGAGCTTAGCTGTACCAGCTGTGTTATAGTTAGATGTCCAAATTAAGCCCTTATACTGAGGATCTGTTAAGTCAGCAAAGTCTGTAGGAACCTTAACACCAAGTCTAGCAACCTCATCCTTGTTATACATAATTCCTAAGATACCTGTGTAGATACCATACCATCTACCTTCACTATCCATATAAACTGGCTTTGTAATGTGTTTAGCATTTTCAGCCTTATATGACTCTAAGAAGCCTTCTGCAGCAAGAACGTTATAAGGATCTGTTGTACCACCAAACCATACGTCTGCTGATGGGTTACCCTTTTCCTCTTCAATCTTTGCCTGTACTTCACCTGTTGAAAGGCGCTGATATACAGTCTTAATTCCGTAAAGCTCTTCGAACTTTGCACAAGCTGCTGCAAGATATTCTTCCTCACATGAGCCGTATACTACAAGTTCACCCTCTGCCTTAGCAGCCTGAACAAGTGGGGAATCATTTGTGGATGTTGTTGTTTTAGCAGTTTCAGAAGCACCCTGTGCGAAGAGTGATACTGCTAGTAATAGAACTAATAGAACTGATAATAGTTTTTTCATTTCTTATCTCCTTTTGATAAGTTTTACCTGCAATTTAGGATAAATCAGCAACTAACCAAATGCAAGAAAAAACAATTTCTAAGTAAAAACTTTCACTATTTCAAAAAATTGTTCTAGTCTGTATTCTTAAGCAATGGAAATAATCAGAGTTAATAATACAAAAGATAAAGATGCATGGCTTTTATTTGAAAAGACCTATAATGAAATTGAAAACAAAGAGTTCTTTGCATTTGATAAAGAATACACTCCTCCAAAGGATGGATTTACATATAAAATATTTGATAACGATAAGCTTGTAGCCTGCTTTCTACTAACCGTCCCTCACCTTGATGAGGAAAATCTTGGTTATGAT